>JAFYYO010000286.1 GCA_017557475.1 Bacteroidaceae bacterium | reverse complement strand
GCGCAAATATACGACAAAACCCCGAAATACACGCCTTTTTGGTTAAGCAGAATGCTTAAAGTGTTGATAAGTGCGTGTTTTTGTTGATAACTCGGCCTGAGTTGAGACCAACTTCTTGCAGTTAAGTCCGAAAACACAGGCAGTTAAGAGGCCAGTCCTGGGCAGTCGGTACTGCAGTACCTCCACGGGGGTACTCGAGTACCTACACGGTGTGACTGGAGTACATGCCTGCTTGGACTGTTCGAGTACTGAGCCGTATCGCCTCAAACGCCCTGTAGTATTGGCCTGAAGAGCACTCTTGTCAGCGTGGTTTTACTGCCTTTTTTGACACTTTTGAAGTGTTGTCTCTGGCCTCATTTTGACCTAAGCCTTTGGAAATGATACAGAAAACTCTGCATAAAAGCCTGAAATTCTTTGTCTCGGAGTGTCGTTTATTCCCAAATTTTTCGTATCTTTGCGGCAAATAAGAGCAGATATGACGAATCGTCCCTTAATACTAATCTCCAACGACGACGGCGTGAAGGCCCAGGGAGTACAGGTTCTGACCGGCTTGATGAGGCGGCTCGGCGACGTTATCGTAGTGGCTCCAGATGGGCCTCGCAGTGCTTCGTCGACCAGCATATCGCCCATCACGACCATTACCATAACGCCAATAAAGGAAGAAGAGGGTTTGAAGATATACCAATGTAGCGGGACTCCGACCGATTGCGTCAAGCTGGCTCTGGATGGGCTGCTCAAGAGAAAGCCCGACCTCGTAGTGAGCGGCATCAATCACGGCGATAATGCTTCGGTCAGCGTACACTATAGCGGGACTGTCGGAGCAGTCCTCGAGGCTTGCATGAAGCAGGTTCCCGCCATCGCTTTCAGCCTTAAGACAAAGGAGCAGCAATGTGATTTCAGCCCTTATGAAGAGACAATCGTCAAGATAGCCCGCTATGTGCTCGAAAACGACTTGCCCCAAGATGTCCTGCTCAACGTGAACTTCCCAGAGGTAGAGGCTTTGAAGGGGACGAAAGTCTGCCGTCTCGGTCGAGGAGCTTGGCGGAAAGAGATGATGGAAGTGGGCGAGGGAGCGTATCGTCTGACAGGCTATTTCGAGAACCTCGAGCCAGAAGCGGAGGACACAGACTATTGGGCGCTCGATCACGGCTTTGCCTCCATCACTCCCATTCAGCTGGATATGACGGCATACAGCTGTCTCGAAAAGTTAAAAGGTGCAGAGTTAAATGATTAAATAAAGCTCCCCCTAAAGGAGGAAGAGGGGTCCATGAAGTACTATCTCATAGCAGGCGAGGCAAGTGGCGACGTTCATGCCAGTCACTTGATAGCAGCCATCAGGCAGGAAGACGCTGGAGCAAAGTTCCGATGCTTCGGCGGAGACATGATGGCGGTACAAGGTGCGGAGCTTGTCCAGCACTATCGCGACCTCGCTTATATGGGCTTCATCCCTGTCATCATGCACTTAAGGACCATTCTCAAAGGCATGAAAAGGTGCCAGAAGGACATCCTTGAGTGGAGGCCAGACGTGCTCATCCTGGTCGATTATCCAGGCTTCAACCTCAAGATAGCACGCTTCATCAAGCAGCACAGCAACATCCCAATCGTCTATTACATTGCCCCAAAGATATGGGCTTGGAAGGAGCATCGCATCAAGGACATCAAGCGAGACATCGATTGCCTGTTGAGCATCCTGCCTTTCGAGAAGGATTTCTACGAAAAGAAGCACCATTATCCTATATATTATGTAGGCAATCCGACTGTTGACGAAGTGGATGCTTACCTGAAGGAACATCCTTCGGATGCCGATGCTTTCAGGCGAGATAACAACCTCGACGAGCGTCCCATCATCGCTTTGCTGGCAGGAAGTCGAAAACAGGAAGTTCGCGACAACCTCCGACGAATGGTCGAAGCGGCAGAGCCTTACACGAAGGACTATCAGCTTGTACTTGCCGCAGCCCCAGGACTCGAGGATGAGTTCTACAAAGAACAGGTTCAATGTTCAATGTTCAATGCTCAATGTTCAATGGTAAACGTTGTTCGCGACCAGACTTTCCGTCTCCTCCAGCACAGCTCGGCAGCCCTCGTCACCAGCGGAACCGCGACGCTCGAGACTGCGCTCCTGCGTGTGCCTCAAGTCGTCTGCTACTATATTAAGGCAGGCAGGCTGGCATCTTTTGCCAGGCGGCTCTTCCTGAAGGTTCCCTACATCTCCCTCGTCAACCTCATCAGCGGGGAAGAAGTGGTGCCGGAACTCGTCGCAGAACAGATGACGGCCAAAAACGTTCGCCAACATCTCGCGTTTATCTTGCCCGGAGGCTCAGCCAGAGAAGCTCAACTGAAAGGCTACGAACGCATGGCAAGCATTCTTGGAGAATCTGGAGCCCCAGAGAGAGCGGCAAAGATAATTGTTGACATCAAACAAAGATAAATAGTAAATTGTAAATCATTAAATGGTAAATGAAGCTATGGTACGACTGAATTGTTTCTTCCAAGCCAAGAAAGGCAAGTACAACGAAGCCCTTGAGGCAGCCATTCTGCTTACTGCAAAGACTCAGAAGCATGAAGGAATGGTCAGCTACGACGTTTTCGAGAGTGCAACACGAAAGGACATCTTCATGTTCTGCGAGACCTGGGAAAGCGAGGAAGCCCTCGCAAAACACGCTGCAACGCCAGAGTTCAAGGAACTCGTAGGCATCATCGAGAGCTGCGGCGAAATGAAGATCGAGCAGATGACGCTCTAAGCTGCAAAAACAAAAGCGTGCCTCCTCAACAGAAGGCACGCTTTTATTTAGTAGAATACTTATTTAAAGGAAGGTGGATCAACTTGTGTTCCCCACTTCTTGTTTGGCTTATCCGAGGTGACATACCTCAGCAAAGCACCACCAGCTAGGTCCTTCCAAGGCAGCCAAGTGCCTTTGCATGTCTTTCCGTTTACTTGAAGGGAAGTGATGTAAGGCTTTCCATCCTGCGAACTCTTCAGCACAATGTCTTTTCCGTTGGGCAAGTGGACGCAGGCATAAGGGAAGGAAGGCGTGCTCAAAGCAAAGCCAGCTACGCCAGGAATCTCAGGATAAAGTCCGAGGCTCACCCAAACATACCAGGCACCCATCGCGCCAAGGTCGTCGTTGCCAGGCAGTCCGTCGGAAACATCAACGTAGATTTCGTTCAGGACACGGTGGATGACTTCCTGAGTCTTCCACGGACATCCCACCCAGTTATAGAGCCAGGGGAAGCCAAAGCACGGCTCGTTGCCTGAGGCATACCAGTCGTCGCCATAATTCGCATCAAGGCGTCGGAAGTACTCAGCCAGCCTAACTTCAGCCGAGTCGCGTCCTCCGATAATCTCTATCAAACCGTCAATGTTGTAGGGAACCATCCAGAAGAAATCCTTATAGGTAGCCTCCATGAATCCATGAGAGAGCGGCTTCCAACTGCCATCCTCGTTGCGCGACTGAATCCATCTGGTTTCGGGATTGTAAAGACGCTTCCAGAAACGAGTGCGCTCCATGTATTGTTCCGAGAGTTCCTTGTCTCCGATGGCTTCCAAAGCGAATCGTGCGATGGCAAAGTCTGCGGACATGAACTCCAGTTGCCTGGAAGCATCGAGGTTTCCTGTCTCGAGATATGCCTTCAGACCTGGGCGTGTCTCGAACTTCTGACATTTCGCGCCAGGCACCTCAGCACCTCTTCTCATGACTTTTATCGCAGCCTCTTTGTCGAACTTCTGTGCTCCCCAGATCCATGTGTTTGCCACGATGATGCTCGACGGGTCGCCTTCCATGATGTTTGTCTCCCAGTTGGCAACCACCCAGCGCGGGAAAGAGCCTCCTCCCTGCTCGGCAAAATCGATGTGCGACTGGGCGATGTCGGCAGCCACATCAGGTTCAAGCATCGCCAACAACTGCGTCTGAGTGCGATAAGTATCCCAGTTGCTGAATCCCGTGTACTGCTTGGAGCGCGACTTATGCACCTTTTCGTCGGCTCCCATATACTCTCCGTTGACATCGCTAGCCAGGCTGGGGTGTATGAGAGCATGGTAAAAGTGCGTGTAGAACTGTGTAATGCGGCTCTTGTTCTCTCCCTTTACCTCGATGCGACCCAAGTATTCGTTCCACTTTCCCTCAGCTCGAGCCACCACTTTATCAAAGTCCCATCCCAGATTATCTGCTTTTAAGTTCTCCTTTGCATTCTCTATGGACACGTATGAAAGTGCAAAACGATACGTCAACACCTTTTGTTGTTTGGTGTCAAAGGTAAACCAAAAGCCTGAACGAGGACCTTCTACGAAGTTGGAACCTGCAATAATCTTGTCTTCTCTCCATATGCCTCTAACGGTCGAAGGTGCATTAAACTCTCCCGCAATATACACTTTGTAGGGCGTTGGATAAGCCTCTCCGCAGAAACTACCGCCAGTTGAGTAGCCCTCGAAATGGCGTTCGTCGGTCATCGCTACTGCAGCTTGGTAGATACGTGTCGAGGCAAGTCCGGAACCAATGATGACTGTTCCCGTCTCCGCATCTGCAGGGAATGTGAAGCGACCCATGCCAGAGCGTTCGCCGACGGTCAATTCTGCAAGGACATCCTTGTTTACCATAGCTCGATAATACCCGGCGTGTCCGTGTTCGTCGGTCACCGTATAATGGGGCGTCTTCATGTCATTGGGCGACTCTGTCAGGTTCCCTTTTAGGGGAAACATGGGAAAGTTGCCGAGGTTATAGCATCCTCCTCCGCTGTACTGGTTTGCTACGAACCCGGCATTCTTTTCGAAGTATGTGGGCGTAAACTGAACCATTCCATGCGGATACGTTGCACCTGGGCAAATGTAACCAGAG
>JAFYYO010000285.1 GCA_017557475.1 Bacteroidaceae bacterium | reverse complement strand
GGAAGGGCATTTGCACTTAGCTATGGCTCCCACAAAGCTGATGGACAGAGTGGAGTGGTTTGCAGAAAAAGCCACAGAGATAGGCTTTGACGAGCTAACCTTCCTTGATTGCCAGTTCAGTGAAAGGCGAGTGGTAAAAGAGGAGCGCATAGACAAAATCCTTATCTCAGCGATGAAACAAAGCCACAAGGCCTTCAAGCCTCAACTGAATGGCATGCGGCGTTTCCGTGACTTCATCAAGCAAGAGCGAGAAGGAGACAAGTTCATCTGCCATTGCTATGAGGAGATTGGGAAAGAGTCACTTATTGACATCCTTCGCGAAGGCGTCCCAGCAACAGTTCTCATCGGTCCTGAAGGGGACTTTAGCATAGATGAAGTGAAGCTTGCTATGCAAAATGGCTACCAGAGTGTTAGTTTGGGCAAGAGCCGACTCCGCACAGAGACAGCAGCCCTTGTTGCTGTCCACATGATGCAACTGAAGAACGCTTTATAGTCACAAAGCAAAACACAGCACGTGTAGTTTGCCAACTTAACACGCTTAATTCGCAAACATAACACGTGTAATTTGCAAATAACCCGTGTGATGTTTGGCAACAACGCACGGGTTATCTGATTCCTTAACTGGAGATAAGGACAGCCGGAATACCTTTACCAGATGTCTTCAGGATGCTCGGGATTATCGTAAACCTCCTTCGGGCAGTACTCCATATAGTCCATGTAGAACTCCTTCTGCTCAGAGTCGAGCACGGACTTAACCCTCATATAGTAAGTCTTGTCGGGGTCCAAGGTCTGGCGAATAATAATGTAGCGCAGGTTGGTACTGCGGTTGCGTTCTATGTCTCCGCTGCTACCATCGGCAGTGACAGTCTTTGCTCCCTTCATCACGCCATTGTTGCGCAGACGTTTATCCACCTCGATGTTGTAGTCTTCGTCTTTGCCATCCTTTTCCCATCCAACGTTCATGCTTCCAATACCACGTGTCAAGTCAACGGGAATACCAGCTGCGGGCATTTTCGTTGGGTCGTCTCCGAAGTAGAATTGCTGAATGCCTCGGTCTCCATTTGGCAGCACGTCATATCGGAACTCGTATGTGCCGCGTCTGGGAACAGGAGGAAGTTTGAAGGTTAGCTCAAATCGACCTTTAGCCTTCATCTCGTCGCTGTGCAGATTACACCATTGATAGCCGTAAGCATTCAGGTAAACGAAGAGCGTCTGGTCGTTCATCTGCATATTCTCAAAGTAGTTGTAGATGCGAGTTGCAGGAATGTAGACGTCTTGGTTCTTCTCGTCGCTGGACACTTTAAGGCGGATATCGTTGGACATGGCCTCGGGGAAGAGTGTCATTCCATCGAAACGGAGACGCTCCTTAGCAAGATTGTCGCGAACATTATCACTATATGAGAGCGGAGCATCGATGGGGTAGATGCAGCAGTTGATGATGTCGTTGAGTACGGCGTGCTCTGGGTTCCTGTCTATTAAGCAACCAACCTTATCCGGGTCGCACGAGAGTTCGCACAGGACTTCAGTCCTTTCTCTCTGCAGATTGGGGAAGCGATTGAGGTAGATACCATTACTTTCCTTGCTCTCGAAGATTTTCATGAGACGGCGCTTACCCATCGTGGTGTAGATTTCATACATCGGAATGGTAAAGGTCTGCCTGCTGGCGTCGTAGCCAAACTCATTTCTGTGGAAGACGAGACGGTCGGATGGCGTGCGGAAAGGAAGGATGTGATAGGTTGTCCACTGGTAGAGCAGGTTCTGCTCGCTCTCGTAGTTCTCGTCCGTCACGAAGTTATCGTCATCAGAATACTGATGATTGTCGATAATCCAACGAATCAATTGCGGAAGCAAAGTGGCTGATGGAGCCATTGGGTCGAGCCCTTGTTCGCGCCAGAACTCGTCGGTTTCAGTGAAGATGGTGAAGCCGTAGAGCCTGTGGCGAGGCGTCCAGTTGTCGCCATTGGGGAAGTGACCGTCGATGTAAAGGTGCATGTTTTCGGGTATCTCGCCTCTCAGGTATCTGTTTTCATAGACCTCGTCTCTTATCTTCGAGAGCGTATCCATAAGTCCGCAGGCTTGTATTGCCTTTGCCATTACGAGGAAGCCTTCTTTCTGCTGGTCAAGGATATCTTGCAAATAAAGGGCTGCCGTGATGTCTTTTGGAGCGATGACTTTCTCGACTTGATGAATGACGCCATTCGTGGCAAGGATGTCGCGTTCGGTTAGACTTAAAGGGCTCGTGTTGTTTATGAAGATTGAATCGACGCCTTTGTAACGTACGGAGAGCCTGCGGTCGTTCATGTTGCTCAAGGGGAATTCCGTTCCTGTTTCAGGCGGGAAGGCATTCACCTGATAAGCCTCCTCGTTATCGCCTGAATCAATAATCGAGTTGCAGACGACGACCCTGTAAATGGAGTCGCGTTTGTGCTCGCTGTAGAAGGCATCCCAAGAAGGAGCGCTCAGCAGTTCGGGCTGCTGCTCATAGAGTTCCTGCAGGTAATCTTCGATGGCTTTATTCGTCGGAGCAAAGACGGTGTAGTGCCCTCTGGCCGTAAGCAACTCGCCAATGGTACTGCTGCTGCGTATCGAGATGGGAGTGATTTTCAGGAGACGAACGTATTCGGAATAGGTGTCGTGCTTTTCCAAATAACTCATCACGCAATCTGCTTTGAAGACATACCGAGCCGACGTGTCGATATTCTCGGTGCAACACCACAGACCCAAGAGTAATAATGTTATGCCAAATGTTTTAATTAACAGGCTTTTCATGTAAGGCAGTTGTTTAATATTGTTAGTTCTTGACTGCAAAGATACAAAAAAAGTTCTTAGTTCATAGTTCGTATTTCATGGTTTTTTTGTATTTTTGCAAAAAAATTGAGTAAAGACATATAAATAATATGAAAGAAGAGAAGAAAACTGCAAAGAAAAGAACACCAAAGAAAAGTGCAAAGAAGTTGGAATGCATTCTCGACTTGAACCAGAACAATATTTGGGACCTCGACGAGTTCGCCATTGCCGAAGCATGGGAGAGGGAACGCGAAGAGGAAGATTTCAGCATCAGCGAGTCGAAGCTTCTCAACACCATTCGTCTTGCTTTCGAGGTGGTACATTATAATCCCGAAGACGAGCGTGAAGCCGAGAAGTATGAGAACGGAGGCTGGGCAAAGTTGACGCATTGCAAGGTGGAGAAAGGTTGCGTTGCCATTCGTCGCAAAGCCATTGAGCGCATCACCGACCTCAGCTACGAGAACATCCGTCACATCTCTACCGCAATGCTTCTCGAGCTTATCGACCGCAACTTTGGCGGAGGTTGGGATTCCATCGCCCTTGCCATTCGCGATATCATCGAAACAGGCTTTGAGATAAGCACTACCCAGTTGCCCCAGAGCCGCATTCATGCTCCTGGTGGTACCGTAGAGAAAAAGGTGGCTCAAGGGTTCGATGTGCTCGAGATTCCCAAGGGAACCTGGATCGAAGCTATCTTTGCAAAGAAGAAAGACCCCGTCGAGAAAATTCATATGGACCTGCCCGAAAGGGAGTACGACGAGGACGGCAACCCCATTCCTCTTCCCGAAGACCTGGAAACGGGCGAGGAAGGTGAAGAGGATAACCTCGAGAACGACGACACCTACTTCAGCAGTCTGACCCCGGAAGCCGACACAAAAGACCTTGAAGAAGAAGGACTTTCCATCGAAGACACAGGCGAAACCGAGGAAGAAGAAGAGTAGGGACTGGCTCCCAACAATTGAACATCAAGGGCGATACCAATAGGCATCGCCCTTTTTCTTGTTCCTTCTTACCTTATTATATTAGGAGTTCTGCTAAACGCTCCACGTGATGTTTGCAATCATTACACGTTATGTTGCCAAACATTACACGTTATGTTTGCATTTTATCCACGTTATGTTTGCCAACATTACACGCTTAGTTCTGCCCTCTTCTGCGGAACTCTGCACAAACGATGCCGGTTGCTACTGCAACATTCAAGCTTTCAGTGGTTTGCGAACCTTTTGGGAAGTTGGGAATAAGAAGGCGACGATTGACAAGTTTCGCTACCTCATCGCTGATTCCATTGCCTTCGTTGCCCATCACAATAATGCCATTTTCGGAGAGTTCTTCCCCATAGATATCCGTACCGTCGAGAAACGTGCCATAAACAGGCATCTCTGTTTCTCGAAGTACCTTTGTCAGGTTGCAATAGTGCACATCCACTCTCGCCAAAGCTCCCATGCAGGATTGCACGCATTTGGGATTATAAACGTCTGCCGTCCCTTCAGAACAAAGGACTTCCCTGATGCCAAACCAGTCGGCTATACGCAAGATGGTGCCCAGATTGCCTGGGTCTTGGATGCCATCAAGTGCGAGTACCAATTGGTCTTTGAACGTTGATAATTGAAAATTGTAAGATGGAATTGGGAAAACAACCAAGACGCTTTGAGGCGTTCGAAGCAGGCTTGCTCTTTCCAGTTCCTGCTGAGAGACTTCATCCACCTCTTTAACGGAACGAACCAAATGCCCGTTATGAGTCAGCCAATCCTTTGTGGCAGCGATATAGAGCGGGTTGGAGTGAGGGAGTAGTTCGCCCACAAGTTTCGGTCCTTCTGCCACAAATGCCCCATGCAGCAGGCGATATTTGCGCATTTCGAGCGACTTAATCCATTTGATGCGAGCCTTGCTTAGCATAGATGATAGTTAAGAGATAATAGATAATAGTTTTGGGGTTTCGCCTACAAAAGTACAAATAATTCTTCATTCTTAACTCTTAATTCTTAATTTCTTTGTACCTTTGTCGCGTGAATTACATAAAACTCTTCATAAAACCACTCCTTTTGCTCGCTTTCCTCTTGTTCTTGAGTGGATGCCGCACCTCACGTTTCATTCCCGAAGACGGTTATCTACTGACGGGAACAAGCATTACGAGCGAAGGAAAACATGTTGGAACGGATGAACTTCAGGCCTATATGCCCCAACGGCCCAACAGTAAGTGGTTCTCTCTCTTCAAGGTTCCGCTCGGCATCTACAGCCTCTCGGGCAGAGATAGCACAAAGCGCTTTAACCGTTTCCTGCGTCATCTTGGCGAAGCGCCTGTCATCTACGACCGCGAACGAACGGTGCAGGCCTGCAATAATATGCAACTTAGTGTCCGCAACATGGGCTATTTGAATGCCGAAGTCCTGTTGCTGGAGAAAGCCAAGAAGGATAAGATGAAGGTCTTCTATCGCATCATTCCCCATGAACGATACTATATCCGCGACTTTACGCTCGATGTTCACGACGATTCCCTCAGGCAAATCCTCGACAGTCTCAACTACAAACCGACCTTGAGCCAAGGAATGGGCCTGGGAACCCTGCCTTATAGCGTCAACGGATTGGATACTGAACGGAGCCGGCTCTATGGCATGCTCATTGAAAACGGCTTTTATAAGTTCAACAAAGACTATGTTCATTTCCGTGTCGATACTACCCTGGGGCACCATCTTGCCGATGTTGAGATGATTGTGAAGCAAGCTCAAGGGAATGTCGATTCAGCAGACGTCTCGCATCATCGCTACCGTATCGGGAACATCAGTTACGAGTTCCCAGACGAAAAAGCGTTCCTAAGGCCCAAAGTTCTCAGGAATGCGACGGCCATCACAACAGGTCAACTCTATCGGGAAAGCGAGATGCACGAGACCTATTCCCGTATGTCGCGACTGAGTGCAGTTGCAGGTGCGAATGTTCGTATCGAGGATAGGGAAGATGGTAGCGACACGTTGGACGTAAACGTCTCATTAACACCCAACAAGCGCAACTCGTTTAGTGCAGAACTTGAAGGCACGAACTCTGCTGGCGACTTAGGTGCCGCAGCCAGCCTGACCTACCAAAACAGGAATCTTTTCCGAGGTTCGGAACTCTTCAATATTAAGGTTCGTGGTGCCTTCGAAGCAATCAAAGGCTTGAGTGGCTATGCCGATCAGAACTTCATTGAGTATAGCGTCGAGTCGGGACTTACTTTCCCCGACTTCAAATTCCCCTTCCTTCGTCCCTCTTTCCGACGGAATGCTCAGGCAACAACCGAGGTGAATTTTGCTTATGACTCGCAAGACCGACCAGAGTTTCATCGTCGAGTCCTCACTGGAGCCCTTCGTTATCGATGGACACGCAAGCAGAGACAGATTCAGCATCGATTCGACCTCCTGAATCTCGACTACGTCTTCATGCCCTGGATTAGTGATACCTTCCGCGAGAAATACCTTAGCGACCCGCAGAATCGCAACGCTATCCTGAAGTACAACTACGAGAACCTGTTCATTATGAACTGGGCATATCATTTCGCCTACACCTCAAGGCCGCTCGGAGCTTCTGCTTCGAACTATGGAACGAATGCCTATACCATCCGACTTGCTGTGGAAACTGCTGGCAATCTGCTTTATGGAATAACCAGCGCAGCTAAGACCCAGCAGAATGATGAAGGGAAATACACGCTCTTCAACATTGCCTATGCTCAATACGCAAAGTTTGATTTTGCTTTCTGCAAGAGTTTCCTTATCAACAAGAACAACTCTTTGGCGCTTCATGCAGCTCTCGGAGTGGCCTATCCATACGGCAATTCCACCATTCTGCCTTACGAAAAAAGATACTTCAGCGGCGGTGCAAACAGTGTTCGAGGCTGGAGTGTTCGAGAGTTGGGACCTGGCAGTTTTCAAGGTTCAGATGGTAAAATCGACTTCATCAACCAGACTGGCGACATCAAGCTCGACTTGAATGCGGAATACCGAACACATCTCTTCTGGAAGATTGACGGGGCTGCCTTTATTGATGCGGGTAATATCTGGACAATCCGAGACTATAAAGACCAGCCTGGAGGGCAGTTCAAGATAGATGAATTCTGGCGTCAGATTGCCGTTTCATATGGTCTCGGACTTCGTCTCAACTTCAATTATTTCATCCTTCGATTCGATGGAGGCATGAAAGCAGTACATCCTGCCTATAGGGATAGCCACAGGCATTTCCCCATTATACATCCCAAGTTCAGTCGCGACTTTACCTTCCACTTTGCGGTTGGAATGCCGTTCTAACCAAACTTGTGTAGTAGCCTAACTTGTAGAACTGCAGCAGTTTGACACAAGGCCTTTTGCTCAACAGGTTCCTTTCTATTGGCTTACGGAAAAGACGATAAGTGCAGGAAACAAGAGGGGTGAGGTGAAACTTCTTAATACGGTAATATAATGTCAGAAGCGACGAATAGTTCTTCATCTCTTCTTCCATTTGAAAAAGCGTTCGCATCGATTCTTTCGTCTTTTCCAGGAACGTTGCATTGTCCTCTATATCGCCGTTCATCAGTGGATTATCAATATGCCGAACCTTTATTCCACCACTTTCAAAGGCCTTTCCCATTAGCGTATCCTCGTGTCCATAAGTTCTTATCTTCTCGTTGAAGGGAAATTGCAAAGCGACCTTTCGAGGCATCATGAAATTAAACGACCTGAGACATTGATAAGGATGTCGATTACATTTGTCGGCTGTGAAACGCGGTTCGCAGGACTTTTCGTAGCGATATCGAAGCGAAACCTCAGGACTGGGAAGCGTTTCGGGATGTCGGATTCCTCCACATATAACGGCTTCTGTAGGACATTCTGCCAGGTATAGATGAATGAAATCTTCGCTCATCACCTCGGCATCGCTATCCACAAAAAGCAGATAATCGCCCTGAGATTCCCTTACCAACTTGTTTCGCGTAGCTGCTCGCCCAGTATTCTTCTCTGACATCAGAGCACGACAATGAAGGATATTGCCAACTTCTTTGTTTTTCTGTTTGGCTTCTATATCCGACGACCCATCGTCTGCGACCAGAATCTCATAATCCAGGCCTTCCTGTTCACATTGTTGCTTAAGCTCGTTAACCAGTCTCAAGCACGACTGATTATAGGCTGGTATGAGGATAGACAATTTCATGACTGCAAAGTTACGAAACTTAATTTGAAATTCAAAGCAACTGAATTCAAAAAGCATCAAGCACAATATTTTTCGCTTCGAATACTTCTATTTCCGACGCAACTGGGTGCGATGTAAAACATAACACGTTATCTTTGCAATCATAACACGCCTAATTTGCAAACATAACACGTTATGATTGCCAACTAGGCACGTCTAATTTGTCAACTAGCCACGCTTAGTTTTCCAACTACCTGTTTTTTCTCTTCTCATTATTTCTGTTTCTCCTATTTTCTTCGTATATTTGCACTCGTTATGCAACCTTTAGCAGAGAGAATGCGTCCGTTGACGCTCGACAATTATATCGGGCAACAACACTTGGTGGGACCAGGTGCGGTGCTTCGTAAGATGTTGGAGAGCGGCCATGTTAACAGCTTCATCCTCTGGGGACCTCCTGGAGTGGGGAAGACTACGCTTGCCAGTATCGTAGCTCGCAAGTTGGAAGTTCCTTTCTATACACTAAGCGCTGTGACAAGTGGCGTGAAGGATGTGCGCGACATTATCGAGAAGGCGCGTTCCTCTCGATTCTTCAACCAGAACAATCCGATACTCTTCATCGACGAGATTCACCGCTTCTCGAAGTCGCAACAGGACTCTTTGTTGGGGGCTGTGGAACAGGGTGTCGTCACACTTATCGGGGCAACAACGGAAAATCCTTCTTTCGAGGTGATTCGTCCGCTGCTTTCCCGTTGTCAAGTTTACACGTTAAAGCCGCTCGAAGAAAGCGATTTGATGCAGCTCGCTCACTATACTGTGGAGCATGATGTCGAGCTGAGTAAGCGCGTATTCCATTTCACAGAAACGGGCGCATTGATGCGTTACAGCGGAGGTGATGCCCGTAAGCTACTCAACATACTTGAGCTTGTTTATGAGTCGGCTCCCAAAGAAGGTGACATCGAAATAAAAGATGAGATTGTGGCGAATTGCTTGCAGCAGAATCCGCTTGCTTATGATAAGGATGGCGAAATGCATTACGATATCATTTCGGCTTTCATCAAGAGCATCAGAGGCAGCGACCCCGATGCCGCAATCTATTGGCTAGCCCGCATGATTGAGGGTGGGGAAGACCCTGCTTTCATAGCCAGAAGGCTGGTTATCAGTGCAAGTGAGGATATCGGACTTGCTAATCCAAATGCTCTCCTGTTGGCCAATGCCGCTTTCGATGCTGTGATGAAGATTGGATGGCCTGAAGGTCGTATTCCTTTGGCAGAAGCAACCGTTTATCTCGCCACAAGTCCGAAGAGCAATTCGGCTTATATGGCCATTAATGACGCGCTTCAAAAGGTACAAGAAACTGGCAATCAACCGGTTCCTCTACACCTCAGGAATGCCCCGACTTCGTTGATGAAGGAACTGGGTTACAGCAAGGGCTACAAGTATGCTCACGACTATGAAGGCAATTTCGTTCTTCAGCAGTTCCTGCCCGACGAGTTAAAAGGCGAGCGTTTCTGGCATCCGCAGCCCAATCCGCAAGAAGACAAGCTTCGTGCTCAAATGGAAAAGTGCTGGGGAAAGGACAAATACAACAATTAGACAACAAGAAAAGATATGAAAAAGATAATGCTTCTTGGCTCTGGAGAGCTTGGAAAGGAGTTTGTAATCGCTTGCCAACGATTGGGACAATATGTGGTTGCTTGCGACAAATATGCAGGTGCTCCTGCTATGCAGGTTGCCGACGAATGCCGTGTTTTCAGCATGCTCGATGGCGATGCACTCGTGGCTGCCGTCAATGAAGTGAAGCCCGATATCATAGTTCCCGAGATTGAAGCCATCAGAACCGAAAAGCTATATGAGTTCGAAAAGCAGGGAATCCGTGTTGTTCCCAGCGCTCGAGCCGTCAATTATACAATGAACCGCAAGGCCATACGCGAGCTTGCACACACGGAACTCGGCCTTCAAACGGCAGAATACCGTTATGCAAGCACCTACGAGGAACTGAAGCAAGCAGCTTCCATCATAGGCTTCCCATGCATTATCAAGCCTTTGATGAGCAGCAGCGGTCATGGTCAGAGCAAAGTTGACAGCCCTGATGAATTGGAAGCGGCTTGGGCCTTTGCTTGCGGAGGCAGTCGTGGCGACATTATGGAAGTGATTGTTGAGGAGTTTATTCCTTTCGATTACGAAATCACGCTACTTACCGTTACTCAAGATAACGGGCAAACGCTGACTTGTCCGCCTGTCGGTCATGTTCAGAAAGGCGGTGACTATCGCGAAAGTTTTCAGCCAAAAGCGATGAAACCCGATCATTTGGCAGCCGCTCAGGAGATGGCCAAGAAGGTAACAGCCGCGCTTACTGGTTCCGGCATCTGGGGCGTGGAGTTCTTTGTAAGTGAGAAACGCGGTGTCATCTTCAGCGAGCTCAGTCCTCGTCCACACGATACGGGAATGGTTACTCTTGCAGGTACCCAGAACCTTAGCGAGTTTGAACTGCATGCTAGGGCTGTCCTTTCGCTTCC
>JAFYYO010000031.1 GCA_017557475.1 Bacteroidaceae bacterium | reverse complement strand
CTTCATGAGTTTCATGTTGCCCTGACCGCTTACGACGAGTCGAAGGGTTGCCGCATCGTTCGCATTCACCTGGTCAGGAGTGAGAGAAGCGGACACAGAGAACTTGCCGACGGCACCTGAGAAGTTGTCGGGCTTCGGGGTTGGAAGGGGCATCACCTCAATCTCAACAGTTGGCGTAGAGATTTGTTTGCGCACCATCTGCGAGAGACTTCCGCCTCCGAAGAAGATGTCGAAGGGGTCCATCGAGTGGTTCTGAACCTCGACTTGCGTGTCGAAAGTGATGCTTGGAATCGTGATTTTGCCCGTCTTCTGCGGGAAGATGACGTATTGCTTCCAGACGGCTGTGCCGTAGTTCCTGCCGTTGACGCGCTCGTACTTGAGCGACATTTGAGCGGCTCTATCGAGTTCTTGGACGTGACAACCGTCTATCTGAGGCATTTCGCCTGAGATTTGTTGGATGTTCACCAGCGTATAGAGCTTGTAAGTAAGCATCACAGCCTCCTGCTCATAAATCTTTTTGCGGTTGGCTGTAACGGTCATATAGAGCTCATTCCCCGAGATTTGACCAGACCCACCAGCACTTTGTTGCTGACGTTGCTGGCGAGGATTGGTGCCTTGTTGTTGGTTCTGAGGCTGCTGACTTTGTTGCTGACTGGCTGGCAACACTTCCATACTGGGAGAACCGCTCTTGACGGCTTTTCCATCGACCTTGATTGTGGCTGCGGGCACCTTGAGTGTTCCCTCAGAAGTGGGCACGACGGTATAAGTAAAGGTTACCGTACTGCTCTGAGTTGTGCGGCCATTCGTCATTGAAAAACTGCTCGAACGACTTGTGCTGGGGCCGTAAAGGACGTTGAAACCCTCGAAGTCTCCGACCTGGAAGTCTTCGATGTCCTGCGTGTTGGCCACATAACTGATGCGGATTCTCTGCCCTACTTCGGCTTGAGAGGGTGCCTGAACCTTTAGCGAAACTTGCGAAAAGACGGGACTTAACGCAAGAAGGAATAGAACGAATATCGTGTAAAGTCTTTTCATCTTATGGTGTCTCTTTCAACTTAACGTGGCTAAATCACTTTTCCCACCGGTGGGAAGACCTTTTCCCACGTGTGGGAAAAGCTTGTCTCACGTGTGGGAAAATGTGAGACAACTTGTCAAGTTGATAAACTTTGTGTTTTACCATTGTTTCTGCAACTGTTTCTGTTGACGCTTTTGCTGAGCTTTCTGAATCTTTTCCTGCGTAGCTTTTTCGTCCTGCATCGCGGCATTCAGCATCTGCTCGGCATTCTCGCGACTCATCTGCTCTGGCTGAGGTTGCTGTTGTTGCTCGTCTTTCTTATCTTGTTCTTGTTTCTGTTGTTGCTGTTCCTGCTCTTTCTTCTCATCCTGACCCTTGTCGTCCTTCTGCTGATCCTGATTGTCTTGACCTCCTTGATTCTTCTTCAATTGGAAGAGACTCAAGGCATAGTTGTACCTCGTCTCATCGTTAGTTGGGTCGTTTCTGAGGGAGTTCCGATAGCAAGCTACTGCTTTGTCGAACTGCTTGGCACTCTGAAGGATGACGCCCATATTGTGATAAATCTGAGCGAGACGACCTTTGTCTTTCTCCAATCGAGCCGCCGTCTCGTACTCCTTCATGGCGTCTTCGGCCTTATTCTGATAGAGGAGAGCGTTTCCGAGGTTGTAATGCGAGATGGGATTCGTGTTGTCTTTCTCGATAGCCTTCTGGTACTCGACCTGAGCCTTATCGTAAACGCTGTCTCGCATCAAGCGATTGCCCCTACGAATATAGTCTCTGTCGGTCTGCGAGAAAGCAGTCAAGCTGAAGAGCAGCAGGCAAACTGCTGAAACAGAGCGTCCTCTGCGGAAGAGGTTACTGAGCCAAGTGGACTTGCTTTCCCTTTCAAGAAGCAGGACATCGATGAGCAAAAGCAGGATTCCGATGAGGACAAAGCCCTGGAACTGCTCGTCGTATTCGCTGTAAATCTGGCTCTCCATCTTGGCTTTCGCGAGTCGGTCGAGCTGTTCCGAAAGCTTCTTCTGAGCCGAACTGCTGTTATCGACATAGATATAAGAACCGTTTCCGGCAGTCGCAATCTCGCGACACATCTCTTCGCTCAACTTCGAAACGACTGTGTTGCCCTCGTCATCGATGATGTACTGACCGGTTCCAGGGATGGGAATGGGTGCTCCGCCAGGATTGCCGATGCCCAAAACATAGACGCGAATGCCTTTAGCAGCAGCTTGTTTTGCAGCCTCAACACCTCGAGCCTCATTGTCTTCGCCATCAGTTATCACGAAGATAGCTCTGGAAACGTCTTCCTGCTGAGTGAAGCTCCGCATTGAAAGCGTGATGGCTTCCGCAACATCTGTGCCTTGAACATTAATCATAGAAGGCGAAATGGTCTCGAGGAACATCTTGGCACTCACGTAATCGCTGGTGATGGGCAATTGCACAAAAGCCTGACCAGCAAAGACAATCAGGCCAATCTTATCGTCCTTCATGCCATCAACCATATTGCTGACCATCATCTTCGCCTTTTCCAATCGGTTGGGCTTCACGTCTTCAGCCAACATAGAGTTGCTGACATCAAGAGCTATGATTGCCTCTATGCCCATTCGTTCGCGGGTATCGAGGCGAGTGCCGAACTGAGGACGAGCCAAAGCAACGACGAATGACGCCAAAGCCAACATCGCTAACCAAAACTTTACTTCAGGCCTCCAACGCGAAACGCCGAGGAAAAGTTGTCTGGTCAACTCAGGGTCACCAAAGCGTTTAACCTGTTGCTTCTTCTTATATATAATGTAATAATGTATCGCAGCCAGCGCCAAAAGCACTAACAACAAATACAGATATTGTGGACTTGCAAAGCGAAACATTCTTCAATTTGACAATTAGACAATTTACGATTTACGGTATTCTCTTCAATATTGTGTTTCTCAGCAGGATTTCCATCAAGAGACAGAGAACGCTGATGAGCAGGAACATTCCGAAGGCTTCGTACCTCTTGGAGTATTGTTTCACATTCATCTTGGTCTTTTCCAGCTTGTCGATTTCCTGATAGACTTCGTGCAACTTCTGATTATTTGTGGCGCGATAGAACTCGCCATCAGTCTTGCGAGCAATTGTGGCGAGTGTCTTCGTATCAATCTCAACGGGAATGTTGACGTATTCTATGCGTCCTCCAACTGGGTAGGGATAGCGAGCAGTTCCATTTGTGCCGACACCGATGGTATAGACACGAATGCCGAAGCTCTTCGCAATATCGGCTGCAGTATTGGGACTTATTTGTCCGCAGTTGTTGGTACCATCCGTGAGTAGGATGATGACCTTGCTCTTCGCCTTACTGTCCTTGAGTCGCGACAAAGCATTCGCAAGTCCCATGCCTATTGCAGTACCGTCGTCGATGAGACCTCTTTGTGCCATATCGACCTTCATTCCATTCAGCAAGTTCAAGAGGACTGCGTGATCGACAGTCATGGGACATTGTGTGTAAGCCTCTCCAGCAAAGAGGGTGAGGCCGATATTATCGTCAGGACGACCACTTATGAACTCGAGGGCAACATTCTTGGCTGCCTCTATGCGATTGGGCTTCAGGTCTTCTGCGAGCATACTGGTGCTGACGTCCATACAAAGCATGATGTCTATACCTTCGGTATGCTTGCTGCTCCAGCTGTTTGAGGTCTGTGGTCGAGCCAAAGCAATCACGGCAAAGGTGTAAGCTGCAAGCCTCAAGAGAAGCGGCAAATGCAGTAATCGTTGCCGCAGACTCTTGGGAGCTTGGAACATAGCCTCTGTGCTGCTGACGCGAATGGAAGGCGTCGAAGACTTGTACTTGAACCAATACCATACGAGATAAGGTATCGCAAGCAACAACAGAAGCAGATATAGTGGGTTTTCAAATGTCATAACTCAGTCATTTACATTAGCAGATCGGCAGAACGCCACACAATCCAAGCCAGCAATACTACAGAGAGAACGGCCAGCACAATCATTGCCACACGCATTATCTTCACTTGAGTGAGGCGCTTTTGGTCAGTCTCCTTGATGATTTCAGGCTCTGGTTTGGCATTCGGATCAACTTCTATCTTGGTCTGATTAACGTATTCGACGGCTGCAACGAGGTTTGCATCGTTCTCATTTATCAGGGTGCTCCACTTCGCGAACTTAACCAAATCGGCTGTTCTGAAGATTTCCCTCAATTCATCAAGCGCTTCCTGATTGTTCTCGGAGATGAGTCGGTCGATGATTTCGGAAGAGGTCATCTCCATTGCATTGAAGCCGTAGCGGTCGCGAATGTAGTTTCTGAGGGTGTCCGTAAGCAAGGTATAGTACTCTTTACTATCTTCTTCTGCCCACTTACGCTCACTCTTGATGCGCTCTATCTCGTCCATTGCCACTTGATGAGGCGGCAGTTTCTTCTTCCTACGAATGAATTTTACGATTGGTTTGCCGTGCTTAACATGATAGTAAAGCACACCTATGCAGGCAAGCATCAACAGGAGAAGCAGGCTTCCCAAAATGACTGGTCGCCACTCTTCCCATAGGAAAGGAAGCTCCATGATGTCGTTTGGCGGGAAGAAATTATCGAGATGGAGGGTATCAATGTCAACCGTATATACCTTCAAAGCGAGGCTCTTCGACTCATACTTGCTGGTATCGACCATCACTTGCATCGGCGGCAAGTAGTAGAAGGCTGAGTCCCAAGCCGTTATCGTATAGGCTTGGCTGACAGTCATGCGTTTTCCGTCGTTCAGGACAGCTGTATCCAACTTGCCTACCTCCACAACTTCTATGTCGGGAATCAGCTCCTGTCCCTTCTTGATATCAGGCATCTTGAGCTTCTGCTTCGCGTCGAGAGTGACGGAAAGCGTGAGGTTTGTCTGCTGACCGATGTAGAGTTGAAGCGAATCAAGCTTGACATCAACCTGAACTTGGGCTTTTGTGCCTGTCAACAAGGACAGGAACAACAATAGAAATATCTGTATTCGTTTCGTCATTTCTTTAGCTTCTACTTGCAAACAAACTCCTCAACACACTCACATAGTCCTGATCCGTTCGAACACTTACCGCATCAACCTGGCTGCGACTAAATGTGTCCTTGAGCCGCATAGACTGATCCTTCCACCATTTTGCCTGCGCATTTCGAACGGCCTTACTGCCTGTATCGATGACCCTTTCCTGTCCTGTCTCAGCATCATGCACTTTCAGGAGGCCGATGTTGGGCAGTTCTGCAACTCGCTTATCATAGACCTGTATGGCAACGACATCGTGTTTGTGAGCCGCTATGGAAAGTGGCTGCAGGAAAGAATGCTGGTCAAGGAAGTCGCTCAGCACAAAGGCGATGCATCTTCTCTTGATGGCTCTCGTCAAGTATTCGAGGGCATAGGCGATGTTCGTCTGTTGGCTTTCTGGCTTGTAGTCGAGGAGTTCGCGAATGATATACAGGATATGTTTGCGACCTTTCTTAGGCGGGATGAACTTCTCAATCTTGTCCGAGAAGAAGATGACGCCGATCTTATCGTTGTTCTGAATGGCTGAGAAGGCAAGCGTGGCTGCAATCTCGGTCACCATATCCCGCTTAAACTGCTTGACGGAACCAAAGTCGAGACTTCCGCTGACATCGACCAGAAGCATAACAGTCAGCTCTCGTTCCTCCTCGAAGACCTTCACATAAGGCTTGCCGAAACGAGCAGTCACGTTCCATTCGATGTCGCGAATATCGTCGCCATACTGGTACTCGCGCACTTCGGAGAAGGTCATACCGCGACCTTTGAAGGCAGAGTGGTACTCGCCTGCAAAGATGTTGCTACTCAGGCCTCGAGTCTTTATCTCAATCTGCCTGACCTTCTTTAGTATCTCTGATGTTTCCACGCTTCTTAGGGCACTTCAACTTTATTCACAATCTTGCTGATGATTTCCTCGCTAACGACGTTGTTGGCCTCAGCCTCGTAGGTAAGACCGATACGATGACGAAGCACATCGTGAGCCACACTACGCACATCTTCTGGAATCACGTAGCCGCGACGCTTGATGAAGGCAAAGGCGCGAGCTGCCAAAGCGAGATTGATGCTGGCACGAGGCGAGCCTCCAAACTCGATGTAGTCCTTGATTTCCTTCAATCCATATTTCTCTGGATAGCGCGTACAGAACACGATGTCGGCGATGTACTGCTCAATCTTCTCATCGAGATACACTTGACGGACGATTTCGCGAGCCTTCATGATTTCCTCCGTACCCATAACTGGCTTCACATCAGGCTGGTCGCCCTTGATTTGCTGGCGTATTATAAGCTTCTCCTCGTCGAGCTTCGGATAGTCGATGACCACCTTCAGCATGAAACGGTCCACCTGAGCTTCAGGCAGAGGATAAGTGCCTTCCTGCTCGATTGGGTTCTGAGTGGCAAGCACGAGGAAAGGCTTCGGAAGCTGGAAAGTATTCTTACCGATAGTGACTTGACGTTCCTGCATCGCCTCCAGAAGAGCACTCTGCACCTTTGCTGGAGCACGGTTTATCTCGTCGGCCAACACGAAGTTAGCGAAGACGGGACCTTGCTCCACCAAGAACTTCTCGTCCTTCTGACTATAAATCATCGTGCCGATGACGTCGGCAGGCAGCAGGTCAGGCGTAAACTGAATGCGGCTGAACTTGGAGTCCACCAGTTGGGCCAGCGTCTTGATAGCCATAGTCTTAGCCAGACCCGGCACACCTTCCAGCAGGATGTGTCCGTCGCTGAGCAAACCGATGAGGAGCGACTCTATCAGATGCTTTTGTCCTACGATAACTTGATTCATTCCTGTCACGAGGTTCGTGACGAATCCACTTTGTCTCTCAATGCGTTCATTGAGTTCGCGAATGTCGATGTTTTCTGCCATATTGTGTTTAGTTTGTTATAAATTCGGGCACAAAATTACACTTTTCTGCATTATCTGCCAAACATGAAAATATAAAAAGAGTTATAACGATGTTTAACTTTGTTAAAAACGGGCAAAATGGTGCAAAGACAACATATTTGACAGATTGTAAGATAAAAGCCTGTTTTTACTTACATCCTGTATTTTGCAAACACGCTGAGAATCGCACAAAATAGCTCAACTCACGTCGAGGGCAAAAAGAACGCCATTTTTAAGCATTCTCATAACAAGCTGGAAATGCGGGACTTACATTTTTCATCACCAGTTTTAGGCAAGAAAAAAGCCCATTTTCGAGTGGAAAACGGGCTTTTTCAACACGATTTAATCGCGAATTATACGTGGATAATTGCCCAACTAGGCGTGGCTAGTTGGCAAACACACCCTGTTATGTTTGCCAACGCTCCCTGTTATGTCGGCAAATTTAACCTGTCAAGTCGGCTTTCGAGGCGTTTTCTTATCAAAACTGCTCCGTTTTGCGTCAACTTTCAAAATGACAGAAAGAAACCGAAACGGGCAGTTTGCTTACATTTTATTCTACAGGTTCCAGTTCAGGAAGTTTAATTTCGGCATCGACTGGGACATTGTCGGGGTCAGGGAAGTTGTTGTGGACGATGATATATTGGGCAACATCTTTGTCGCCATACTCCTGTATCGCAATCCTGGTCAGGAAGTCGCCACGCTTCATGACATAGGTCTTCTTGGTGCCCACAATCTTATATTTTCCGCCTGGAACTTGCGCATATTGCACCTCTGGAGCTGGAGTCTCAGCTAGCGAGTCTGCTGGAACTTCCTCTATTAACTCGCTTTCATCCTCAACTTGGGCAGAAGGCATGCTCGACAAATACTTATAAGCAAAGAAAACAAGCACGCAAAGTAGCAGGATTCCGAGTATCCAAGCAAGAATCTTTCCGAAGGAACCCTTTGGTTTCTCCTCGTCATAATCAGGCTTTGGAGCAGGCGTTTCTTCCGCTTTGGCCTCAGGTTCATGCACTTCAACAGGCTCATCAACAAGCTTTTGAACAGGAGTTTCTGCCACTATAGGCTTCTCCTCAACCTCAGGTTCAACGAGTTGAGCGGAAACTTCCTGTTCTATCTCCTCTTCCGTTTCTGCCTCTTCCTCTTGCTGAGGAACGCGCTCCATCTCTTCGATGCTTGTTCCTTCGTTGATAACAGTTGTTTGGAAGTCAGCAAAGGGCTTGTTAATCAAGTCCTTGAGGGCAGTCTCGGGGGTAAACGAGAGCTTCGAGTGACCGGGAATCACAAAGCGTTCACCGGTATTGACATTCACACTCTCGCGATCAAGCACCTCAATCAGTTTGAAAGTACCCAAGCCTTTTATCTTGACGAGCTTGTCGGAAGTGACGTTTTGAACGATGGAATCGAAGAATTCTTTCAAAAATGTCTCGGCATCTTTCTGCGGAATGTTCTTCTTCTGAGCCAATATCTTGGCCAGTTGCTGGAGATTTATCTTGGTATTCATAGCGCTTGACTCTTAATTCTTAACTTTAGATTTCAACGAAGTGTTCGGCTTGAAGTTCACCACCATCTTGGGCGGAATAAGCATTCTTTGCTTGGTTGTAGGATTGACAAGCACGCGTTCCAGCTTCTTTTTTACTTCGAGAGAACCGAAGCCAGGAACCGAAATCGTGTTCTCCTCCTTTAGTTCACTGATGATAGCAGAGACTGTGGCGTCCACCAACGAAGAGACTTCCCTGCTTCCTAACTTGGTGCGATTCGCCAAGTCGGCAATAAATTCTTTGTTATTCATATTGTTAGTTTGTTTGTTATGTATGCTTTGAGATCCCTAAATTTTAGCATAAAGGTCGAATTCATCGGCATTTTCTATCTTTGCTTGCACGAACATTCCTGGCTTGAGGCTAGGAGAATCAGCCTTCTTGAAGAGCACCTCTGGGTCAACCTCTGGGGAATCGAATTCTGTCCTTCCAATGAAGTAATCGCCCTCTTCTCTATCGATGATGACCTTCAGTGTTTGACCGACTTTGCTTTGCTGCACCTCTTCGCTAATCTGTTGCTGGAGCCGCATCAACTTACTCAGGCGAACCTGCTTCACTTCCTCTGAAACATCGTCTTTGTAATGCTCTGCTGCGTACGTTCCTTCCTCTTCGCTATAGGCAAAAGCCCCCATTCTTTCGAACTTCGCCCACTTCACAAAGTCGAGCAATTCTTTGAAATCGTCCTCAGTTTCACCAGGAAAGCCGACCATCAAGGTTGTGCGAAGATGAATGCCAGGCACTTCTCGACGAATGGTTTCGATGAGGTCGTAAGTCTGCTGACGATTGATGTGCCGCTTCATCGCCGAGAGTTGACTGTCGGAAATGTGTTGCAGAGCGATGTCGAGATACTTGCAGACGTTCTTATGTCGCGCCATAACTTGCAGAAGTTCCATCGGGAAGTTGGTCGGATAGGCATAGTGAAGTCGTATCCATTCCACACCTGGAACCTCAGCAATGCGTTCGATGAGCGACGCTATCATCTGTTTTCCATAGAGGTCTGTGCCATAGCCCGTCAACTCTTGGGCGATGACCTGAAACTCCTTCACTCCCTTTGCCACCAAACTCTCCACTTCTGCCACGATTTCTTCGATGGAATGTGACTTTTGCTTGCCTGTGATGATGGGAATGGCACAATAGGCACAATGCCGATTGCAACCTTCACTTATCTTAAGATAGGCATAGTGCGAAGGTGTCGTCAACCTGCGTTCATTGCAGGCTTCCTTGTGATAAGTTCCCGCCAAATCAGCGATAATCTGCTCCCAATCGAACTTGCCGTAGAAGCGATCTACTTCCGGAAGCTCCATCTTCAACTCCTGCAAATAACGCTGAGACAGGCATCCCATCACGATTAGCTGCTTGAGCTTGCCCTCTTGCTTGCGCTGAGCGAGTTCGAGAATCATGTTGATGCTCTCCTCTTTGGCATCGCCGATGAAACCGCAAGTATTCACAATAGCTATCTCACCCTCAGGCTCTTCGGCATCATGCGTCACCTCGAAGCCGTTCAACTCAAGCTGACGGATGAGCTTCTCGCTGTCAACAAGATTCTTGCTGCAGCCAAGGGTGATAATATCTATGGTGTTGCGCTTCATGGAAGGAAGGCTAAGATTGCTTGAACAGCGAGTCAACAAACTCTCTACGATTGAAGGGCTGAAGGTCTTCGGCACGTTCTCCGAGGCCGATATAGCGGACAGGAATCTTGAATTGGTCGCTGATACCGATGACTACGCCGCCTTTTGCGCTACCATCAAGCTTGGTGATTGCCATACTGGTCACTTCTGTGGCCGACGTGAACTGCTTTGCCTGCTCGAAGGCATTCTGGCCAGTACTGCCGTCGAGGACAAGCATCACATCATGAGGAGCATCAGGCATAAGTTTCTGCATCACTCTCTTTATCTTCGTAAGCTCATCCATGAGGCCCTTCTTGTTGTGGAGTCGTCCTGCAGTATCGATGAGGACGACGTCCATTCCATTGGCAATCGCGCTGTTCAGAGTGTCGTAAGCCACGCTGGCTGGGTCGCTTCCCATCTTCTGTTTTATAACAGGAACGCCAATCCTTTCGCCCCAAATGCAAATCTGCTCCACAGCAGCAGCTCGGAAAGTATCAGCTGCACCAAGACAAACCTTCAAGCCTGCCTGCTTGAACTGGTAAGCGAGTTTGCCTATAGTGGTTGTCTTGCCCACTCCATTCACACCCACAACAAGGATAACATACGGCCTTTTGTCCGCAGGAATCTGAAAACCTTCGGTGTCGTCGGTATTGTTTTCTGTAAGTAATTGCGCGATTTCATCGCGAAGAATGTTGTTCAGCTCGTCGGTTGTAACGTACTTATCGCGCTCAACTCTTGCTTCGATTCGCTTAATAATATTGAGTGTTGTATCCACTCCAACGTCGCTCGTCACCAAGACTTCCTCAAGGTTGTCGAGCACTTCATCATCCACCTTCGACTTTCCAGCAACAGCTCTCGTCAACTTACCGAAGAAGCTCTCCTTCGTTTTCTCAAGCCCTTGGTCGAGCGTTTCCTTCTTCTCTTTGCTAAAGAAATTAAAGAATCCCATATCTTTTCTTGCTTAGTTTCGGGGACAAAGATAGCAAAAAATCCCCAATTCATCGCAAGAAAT
>JAFYYO010000284.1 GCA_017557475.1 Bacteroidaceae bacterium | reverse complement strand
TTTCTGCGAAGCCACCCATTCCCCGGCATGAACCACACCAGCCACCTCGTCCACTCTGCCAGGCTTTGTGAATCCACCTTCAGCATAGCCTTCCGATGCTGACTGCTGCTGTTGCTTCTTGATTGCAGCTACCTGCACCATACCGGCAGCCACAGCCATCGCAGCCGCTATAGGCGCGATTATATAGCCTACAAGAGGAATAGCTGCCGCCGATGCGTAGGCGTTGATGGCCGCCGAAGCCGTCTGAGCTATCGCCTGCATCACCTCCATGGCGTACATCTTTTTGTTCGCCTCATCCTTGATTTTCTTCACCTCCTGCTGTTTCTTCTTCTCCAGCTGCTTTGTCATATATGCATTACCCTGTGCCGCCTCTATCTCACGGTCGTATTTCTTCTCCACAGCTGCAACCTCCATCTCCATCTCAGCCTGCATCAGTGTCCGCAGCTGCGAGAACAGCGATGACATTGCCGAAGATATGGCTTCTACTGATTTGGTGACCGCCTTTCCCACATCCGACTCCAGCCATTCCTGTGCTGACTGGTTGAACTTCTGCATGAAGTTCTTGTTGTCGTCCTCTGTAATCTGGTTGTATTTCTTCTTCAGGGCGAGTTTCGCTTTCTCGTATGCCTCTTCGATGCGTAGTTTCTCCTTTGCGTTGTCGCCAACCATTTCCAACTCCTTCTTGTACTGCTCCTCCAGTAGAGCTATCGCAGCATCATATTGCTGTTTGTCCTCCACGGCGTTGTTGCCGAAATACTCATCCTTGATGTTCTTCAGTTCAGCCTGGTGCTTTCTCACTTTCTCCTCATACTCCCTCTGACGCTGCTCCATGCCCTCCATCAGTTTCTTCCGAAGGTTCTCCTCTGCTTCGACCCTTTCATCAGTGCCTTCCTCTGCCAGATCCACCAGAGCCCTAAGATGGGCATACTCGATGTTCTCCATCTGCATGTCGTAGGCAGTTTTAGAGAGTTTGCCGTCGATATAGTCCTGCATAGTCTCTGCTCTCAGTTCAGCGTATGCGTCCTTTTCCTCTTTAAGGCGGTGCTTGTGCTTCAGCTCCTCCAGTTTCAGAGCCTCCTCAGCATATTGCGCCATTATCTTCAGCCTCTCGTTCTCTCCGAGGTCTGTATGTGCCAGCTGCTTCTCGTAGAACTCCTGCGCTATCTGGCTCATCTTCTCGGTGTATTCCTCATAGTCAATTACACCGGTGGCGTAGGATATTCTTGTAAGAGCCTCCTCACGCTCGCGCCATGCTTTTTCAGCGGCGAACTTATCTTCTGCTTTCTGAGAGCTGCTACCGCTATGACCGCTACTACTGTGACTACGGCTGCTGTGGCTACCACCACTGCCGCCACTTCCTCCACCACCAGGAGTGTATGACGGGTCTGTGATTGTCGGTTCCGTCACAGTCGTTGACTCGGTGCTAATAAGATTCTCCTTTCCCGCATACTTCACCAGTCGGTCAATCTGCGCACGTACTGCAGCTCGTTGTCCTTTCAGCTGTCTCACCTGCTTTGAATCAGGCACACCGGTAATTTGGCCGCCGACAGTCATACTCGCACCGTATGCGTGTGCCACAGCCTCCTTCATTTCGTATCTTCCGCTTCCGCTGTGTGCGTCCACAGCACCCTGCACCCTCGCTATATCATAATCTTGTGACATTGCAATCTCACGCGACAGTCGCTCATCCTCCTTGATCAGACGCTCATACTCGGCGCGGTTCGACTCCAGACGTATCTTGCGCTCCAATGAAACAAGATAGTCATCCAATGCTTTCTTGTTCTCATGGTACTTGCCTGTCTCAGCATCCAGCTTGGCGCAATAGTTCGGGATTATGCGGTTCAGTGTGTCGATGGCTTTCTTGCGCTGCTCCATCGATGCCTTGTCATCACGCGCCACAGCAACCAAGTCGTTGATACGTCTTTTCTCCACGTCAAGACGCTCCTGGTACCTTTTCCTGGTCTCTGCCAGTTCCTCGTTCATCTGCTGCAGCTCCTTCTCCGATTTCGTCGCTTCTTTTGTAGCGGTCGCCATATTGTATAGAGCCACACCTACGGCGGTGACAGCAGCGATAATTATGCCCCACGGAGTACTCTTAGTAAGCAGGTGGAATGCCGTATAAGCCGCTTTTGCCCGCTCTATTTGGCCAGTTAGGGCAAAGAAAACTATTTTCAGTGCCAGTGTTACTGTAGACAGCAGCTTCATTGCTCCCTGCGTTATCGTGAGCCAGTAATAGTGCGCCTTGAAAGCAATGTTCGAAGCGTTCACTGCAAGAGTGTAAGACACCCATGCAGCTACCGCGGTAATGATAGCACTTTTGTATGTGATTATGAAATCAGCTATCATGTTCAACAATCGAAGCATCGCGCTTCCGCTTGTCATGATATGCTTGTATACAGGCAGCAGTTTCTCTCCGAGTTCCACTGCGAGCTCATGGATGCGCTTCTTAGCTTTTTCAATACCGGCTTGTGCTGTATTATTGAAGATGTTGTACTCACGAGTGGCAGAGGTAGCCTCATCGAATGCCTTGTTAGCCTCCTGCTGCTCCCATCGTACCATCTCAAGTTTCCCAGATAGCACCGACAGCACCTGCGCCATACGTATGCCATCCATGCCCAAGTCCTTGAACAATGGCGAGAGAGCCGCCAGCGCGTCCTTGTCGCCAATCTCGTGCAGTCTTTCGAGGAACATCAACAGACCTTCGTTTGTTGATTCCTTCAGTGTCTCAGTGAACTGCTGAACGTCAAGACCTACAGTCTTTGCTATCTCCTCTGGCGACTGGAAAAGTTTCATGATGGTACGAGAGAGAGCCGATGCCGCCATCTCCACTTTCTGACCGTTGGCATCCAGTGTGGCACCGAATGCCAGGATCTCGGGAATCGTCATGTGTGCCTGTGCTCCCACACCTGCGAGACGCTGTGCAAACTCCACCAGGTACGGTTTCGATGCGGTACAGTTCTGCGACAGCACGTTCACAGTTGAACCGACCGAAAGCATAGCCTCTTTCGTTCCCAGCAGTTGTTCCACACCGAAGATGTTGGAGATTTTGGCGATGGTCTGTGTCGCACCTTCGCCAAGGTCAACCAGTGCCACAGAAAGGATATCCGCTGCCTCCACATAACCTTGAACATCCTCCATCGTATTCTTGCCCAGTCGTCCTGCTTCCTGCGCGAACTCGTTCAGCTTGTCACGACCGGTACGTGTGTCCATATTCTTGAACGCCTCGTTCAGCTTCTCGACTTCTTCTTTCGCCATCTGAGTGTATTTGCGAGTGTTTGCCATCTGCTCCTCCATCTCGGCGAAGGAGTTCACTGCACGTCTGCCGGCCATCACGATGCCCGACAGCAGCGCTGCCGTCATAAAGATTGATGACTGCCAGTCGTTCATAGTTCGAGTGAAGCGTTTCCAGAATCCTTCCTGCGCTCTAAGCTCAGCATTCAGTTTGGCCAGCTCCGCTTTCACCTGTCTAATCTTCGCTGTGTGTGCGTTCCATGCCGCTGAGCCGCGCTCCATATATTGGAGTTGTCTGTTCAGCGTCTGCAGAGCACGGTTCAATTCGTTCGGTGTGGCGCGGTTCAGTCTGCGCATCACGCTCTCCACCTGCATCGTTGATGACTCTATCTCACGGATTTGTCGGCGTGTGTCCGTCAATTCCTTGCGCAGTCTGCGTAGATCTGTCCTGTTGCCTGCCGCTGCAGCCCGGGCGATAGCCGACTCCAGCTGCAGAGCGTTCTGCCGCAGTTGCTGCAGCACTTGAATAGGTTGCTGACCGTTGATGGTCAGGTTCACTGTAGCTTGTGTGTTGATGTTGCTCATATAGTTCGTTTTCAGTAATCAGTTTTCAGTTTGTCAAAGACAAAGATAAATCAACCACTTCAGCGGTGAAAAGACATCGGGGCGGGGCAGTCTCGATGTCTGAAAAAGGCATTTTTTCACGAAGTGTAAAAATCGGTATATCAGCAAGTTAATTGCTGATGCTGCGGATGCGTATTGCCAATTTTTGCAAATTGTCCGCATCTGCTGAAAAACCAAACTGCTGTGTCACAGCAGTTTGACGGGGGTTGGAGGGGGTGAAAATGAATTTTTCACCCCCTGTCTCCTCCGCAGGAGCCCCCACTGCCCTGCGGAGCGAGTCCGTAAAACCGCTTTTTCCGTTTGCGGAATGTGCAAGCGAGCAAGGCGATTGTGCGGTCGATGTGCCGACGTGCGAGAGAGAACCTTTGACGCAGGAAAAGGTTTCGCTCGCGCGTGTCGGCTCCGCTTTCAAGACAGAACCGTGTCAAGCTTGCTTGACTTGGTTTGTCGTTCATTAAAT
>JAFYYO010000283.1 GCA_017557475.1 Bacteroidaceae bacterium | reverse complement strand
TGGAAGATGATACCCGTCACCTTGAAAGAGGGCTCTAGGAATACCATCACCATTCAAGCGTATGATGACCTTTGGGCACCTAACTTCGACCGCATCACCCTGCATCCCGTCATCTCCGACGACGAGATAACCGGCATCGATTCAAATGTCCTTAGAGACCTTAAGGACCTTAATGTCACAGACTACTACGCTCTCGATGGCCGCAAACTGACTGGTGAGCCTTCAAAGGGGATATTCATTCATGATGGAAAGAAAATACTAAAATAATGAGACATTTAGCACTTTTCGCTATATTCGGCTGGGCTTGTTTCTGCTCGGCACAAACTGAAAGAGACGCCTGCACCAGTATTATGGTGGGCAAGAACGCATCTGTCGATGGCTCGGTTATGACCAGCCACACTTGCGACTCGTGGTATCGGACCTGGATGAGCATCGAGCCTGCCAAGGATTACCCTCGCGACACCATCATGAGCATATACGAGGGGACGATGCATACCGAGCATTCGAAGGACATGAGCGGCGTCAAGGAAAGAGGCACGATACCTCAAGTTCGCCATACTTACCGCTTCCTCAATACGGCTTATCCTTGCTTGAACGAGAAGCAACTTGCGATGGGAGAGACGACTATCAGCGGTCGAGACACCCTGCAAAACGAGAAAGGACTCTTTATGATTGAGGAGCTTCAAAAAGTTGCCATGCAACGTTGCACGACGGCCCGTCAAGCAATCCGTCTCATGGGCAGCCTCATCAAGCAGTACGGCTACGGAGACAGTGGCGAATGCCTTACCATTGCCGACCAGAAGGAAGTGTGGATATTCGAGGTTTTCGGTGAAGGACCGAAGCAGATAGGCGGTGTCTGGGCTGCTCAACGCATTCCTGATGACGAAGTTGCGGTCAGCGCGAACATCTGCAGAATAGGTAAAATCGACCTGAGCGATACGGATCATTTCATGGCGTCGGACAACGTCTTCTCCGTCGCAAAACAGTTGAAACTCTGGGACGGCAAGGAGGAATTCTCATTCTGGAAAGCTTACTCGGGCGGCAATTATTTCAACGAACCGAAAAACTACAGCGTTCGTGAACTTTTCATCATGCAGCAGTTGGCTCCCGAGGCCAATTTTACCGATGAAATGGGCGAATTACCTCTCTCGGTGAAACCAAAAGAGAAGGTTTCTGTCGAGACAGTTTCGAAACTTCTCGGCTCCTATTATGAGGGAACGGACCTGAGTCTTTCGTGCAAAATCGACTCGCTTTCGAAGGGAAACGGCGAGGTGAAGTTGAAAGGAGGAAAGCCTTTGATAAGCAATCCTTGGATGCGTCCAGACGAAATTCGCCGCTATGCAGGCCTCCTGAACGACTCCACGATGGCGAACATCCGCACAGTCAGCGTGTCTTGGTGCGCTTATAGCACAGTCATTCAGCTGCGTTCGTGGATGCCCGACGAGATAGGCGGAGTAGCTTGGATTGCGCTTGATAATCCAGGACAGTCTCCCCGCTTCCCCATCTTCGCTGGCAATACCGAGTTGCCTATGATGCTTGGCGTCTGCGGTCAGCATAGGAAAAGAGAAGATGCGGCACTTTGGCATTATCGCGAAGCCAACCGAATTTCCTCGATGAAATGGGGACAAACGCGCGAATCGATACAGAAAGCTCAGCAATATTTCTGGGATAAGGCCCATCGCGAACAAGCCTTCGTGGAGCAGACTTGGTGGAACACAGACGAGAAGAAAAGGACTGAATTCCTCAATGGCTACACCGCAGACTTCTTCAATGCCACCATCGGACGCTGGGATGAACTAGCTAAGAAATACTGGCGGCAGTTCTGGTCGGGCTTCTAACGATGCTGAAAAGCGGGCTTTCGGGCTCGCTTTTTTCGTTTTTGGAAGAAAATAACAACTATTTTGGAAGATTTTATCAACCGACCTTCTACAAAACCTTCGTACCTTTGCAGCAGAAAAAAAAGAATAAATGGGAGTAAAAGGAGTAAAAGGAGATAAAGGAGTTAAAGACGATAGTCTTGCTCGCTCAAATTGGCAGTTCTCAACGAAGAATTGTAATGTCCTTAACTCCCTTAACTACTTTAACTCCCTTAACTACTAATAAAATATGGTTCTATCTGAAAAGCAAAAGGCGGCTCACAGGTTTGCAGCTGAGTATCTCGGCTTCCTCGATGAGCAAGAGGCACTGGTGGACAGGCTTCTCGAGAAGAAGTGGAAGCAGATAGAGCCCAAACTGGAGCAAATGATAGACAAAAAGATTCAAGAACGCTTGTCTTTGTGAACAGAAATTTATAACTTTGCACACACATTATTAATAAATAACTATAGACTATGAAGAAGTTTCAACCCCTTATGAGAATGACTGTGGCTCTTGCCATAACGATGTTCCCATTGCTGCATGCCCATGCCTGGGACTGGGAATGGACCGACACTTGGGGCGAAGCCGTAGCCACTTGCGGCGAGTGTGGCGCCGAGTACACCATCTATGCCGAAAGCTCTGCCGAGGCTGAAGAGGCTGCCGCAGATTTATTCTGCGACGATTGCGGCTCATGTTCACTAGACGCGAATCCCGATTGCTATCGTTCGCATCACTGTCAGTATTGCAGTGATTGCATTGACAACGGCGAATATCACGAAGGTATCTACAACAAATTAGACGAATACATCTGCTACGACTGTGCCGACGAACTTATCGAAAGTGGTGTCTTCTCGGAGGCTTGCCGCTATTGTCACGAGATATTTGGTGAAGGCGCCGTGGAGTGCGACTGCGAGTATGGCATGTTAGAGCATCACTGCACAGACTGCAGCGAACTGCAATGCTCGGTGTGCGGCATTTGTCTCGTCATCGATGGCGAAGATACAGAGGCACTGACAAGCGACGCCTGTGCTGACCACGGCATCTGTGGCAATTGTATGGCAGATGCTGCTGCCGAAGACCTCATTCATTGTCGCGAATGTTTTATGTGCGACGAGGACATCTGCCCCGAATGCGGACTTTGCGAAAGCTGTGCTGAAAGCGAGGAACACTGCCCTGAATGCGGCCATTGCTTTGGCGACGAAGTCCAATGGTGCACCGATGGCGGCGACCACTGCATTTTCTGTTGCGAAGACAACGAATGGAAATGCGGGCAATGTGGCAAGTGTACCGAAGGCGCTGGCCTTGACCTCTGCGACGACTGCGGACTTTGCGAGAGTTGCTGCCACGAGAACAGCGAGTCGGAAGGCTGCGGACACGGCTACTGCACAGCTTCCGCCGACTATGAAGACCACCTCTGTCCTGAGTGTGGGCAATGTCCTGAGGATGAGGAGTGCGAGTATTGCGGACTTTGTGCAAGCTGCCAGGAAGACTATCATTGCGAACACGAACTCTGTCCCGATGGTCCGGACTTTGACGACCATGTCTGTCCCGACTGCGGCAATTGCTTCGACGAGGGCGAACTCTGCGAGTACTGCGGACTCTGTCCTGACTGCCAAGAGCATTGCGAGCACAACGTCTGCCCAGAGAACGACGATGCCGACGGCCACTTCATCTGCGACCAGTGCGGCGACTGCTACGAGGGCGAAGACCGCTGCGACATCTGCGAGCTCTGCCTCGACTGCTGCGCCGACAACACATCGTCCGTGGGCTGCGACCACGACCTCTGCATCGAAAGCGACGAATTTGCCGAGCACTGGTGCTACGAAGACGACCAATGCCTCGAACTCTGCAACCACGATGAGAATTGCGAGCACCAGAACGTCAGCTCAACATGGCGAATAGACAGCAATGCCCACTGGCTCGTCTGCGAAGACTGCGGCATTGCCCTGAGCAAGGCCATCCACAGCGAAGGAACACCTGTCACACTGACTGCTGCCAACCCCACCACTCACACAAACGGAACGGCACAAGTCAATTGTGAGGTCTGCAACTATAAGATGGGAATCATTTCCATACCATACTATGAAGTTTCCGCCGACGGCAAGCCCTACATCATCATCCAGCCAACCGACTACACAGGCAAGACCAACACAACTGCTTGGACAAACTCCGATGACCCCTATGCCACTTTCAAGGTAAAGGCTGGCGGCGAGAACCTTTCCTATCAATGGTATGAACAATACGGCACTGGCACTGCCCAACCGGTCACAGACTCGTGGAAGGCAGAGGGTGCACAGACTGCCACGCTGAAGGCTCTTGTCCTTACCGACGAGTGCGAGAGGCAGAACTACCACAAGTACTACTGCGTCGTGAGCAATGCCAACGGCAGCGTAACAAGTAATGTAGCCTATGTTAATGCCCAGCATGTCTTCGGACGCTATACGGCAAAGGACAGCGAGACGCACGAAAACTGCTGCTATGGCGAGTGCGGCGTCGTAAAGAATACTCCCAAGCACCGCTTTAGCGAATGGACACTTGTCCGTCCTGCCACTTCCACTGAGACAGGACTGCGCGAACAAACATGTTTGGACTGCTCCTACAAGAATACCGAGGTCATTCCGAAAGTTGACCCGAATCATGTTCACAGCTTCGACATTGCGAAATACAGCATCACCCAGCATTGGTTCGTCTGCGTTTGCGGACTCGCAAGTCCCAATCCAGCTGTTGACCACAACTTCGACCAGACAGAAGTCATTACCGAAGCCACCGAGACAAAGATGGGCGAGAACAAGCTTATCTGCTCTGCTTGCGGATACTCAAAGACAATAAAGACGGACAAACTGCCGCATACCCACGACTGGTACTCGTTCCGTGAGATTGAAATCACCGTAAACGGCCATTATGTACCAGACCCAGAGAAGGGCGGATGGGGTCCCGAGTCACATCATGTTAAATGTAAGGTCTGCGACCAGATAAAGACTGAGAATCATGTATGGACGATGTGGGAATGCACGAAGGACGCCAAGTCGGAAAGCGAACCCGGAAAGCTTATACGCTACTGCGAAGTGTGCGGCTACGATCAAGTCCAGTACTTCCCCTACGGCTCCTGGCCCATCATGATACTAGGCGGCACAGCTAAGTTTCGAATACAGACAGGTTCCAGATATACATATATACCTGTTGCTTATGCCCAACAAGGAGTCACCATTACCATCACTTTCGATCCGAAGTCTGCCAGGATGATGGACACCAACTTCAACCACAAGCCTGTCAAGTTCGTGCGGTGGTACGACGGCACAGGATGGACAGGCGAAACGAATATAGCATGGGACGGTGGCAGAAGCGACATCGACTTGCCTCGCATAAATTTCGCATCGGCAACAAGCAAGCAAACCACCTTCATAATGCCCAACGGTCCTGCCACCATCGTCGCAGACAGTGAGGAGTGCAACCATACTGGAGGAACCAAACGAGGATCGCGCGTAGAGCCAACTTGCGGAGGCTATGGCCACGAGCCAGACACACTCTGCTCGGATTGTGGCGAGGTATTAGCCGCAGGCGCACGCATCCCAGCCCTCGGTCACGACCTGCCCGACACACCGATAGAAGGCACGGAGGATATAGAGTATTGTTCGATATGGAGGCAGTATGGTTATAATAATGGAATACCGAACACCGCAACGCATGGCTGGAGCGGCGACTTCTTGTGCAACCGCTGTGGCAAAACCGTCAAGGGTGAGAGAACACCGCTCAGACATGGTCTGTGGGATAAGGACAAGCTGTACGGCCCAAATCCTGGAAAGATTTGGACGGATTATCAAAGACGGGAATCCTCTGCGAATCCCCCAACCTGCACCAGAGCCGGCCACGACGACAACCTCTATTGCAAGTACTGCAACAAGCTTGTCCAAAAGGGCGAGAGAGAAGAAGCTCTCGGCCACGAATGGGGTGAGTGGGAGACCATTCGCGAAGCTACCACAAAGATAAAAGGCATGGAGCAGCGCGTCTGCGAGCGCGATGAGACTCATATTGAGACTCGCATCACAGACTACACTGGTCCCGACTATACATTGAAGCCCGACAAGACAAAGCTCCGCTTCGAGTGGACCTATGGCCAGCCTGCTCCGTCGCAGACCATCACCTTCAAGTCTGTAGGCCGCGACAACATCCAGACCCTCACCTATGCTATTGAGGAAAACGACTTGGCAGATGTGAGCTTCGAGGGTTTGACACTCACCATCACACCGAAGAATATAGTGGAAGACTATGAAAGTGCCTTAACGTTTGATCTAAGATCGCTCGACGAGAATGGTGAGACCATCTACCTCTCCTCACCCGAAATATCCCTGACTTGCAACGTCAGGAAGACGGAAGAGAAGTACACGCTGACCATCGAGGACGGTGTGGCCACGACAGGCACCCGCGTCGGAAACAACTATGTGCTCGACACGAACACGAGCAGCAAGCTGCAAGTGCGCGGCGGCGTGCCCATACGACTGGAGCCTGAAGACCAGTGGAGGAAGGACTTCCTGCATTGGGAGGTCGTTGAAGATGCCAGCAACATGTTGCGCGATGAATACGACGTTGAGTGGGCTGGCGGATGGGGTCCGTCGTCCAGCCCGACATATGGCAACCGCTGGGCATGGATGTCGCCCAACAACGTAACTGTTCGCGCCATCTATAGGAAGAACGTGCCGAGCCTGACATTCAAAGAGAAGATTGTGACGGCCAGCGTAGGCGCAACGGTAGCGGCTCCACAGTTGCTTAAAACTCCTGGCAATCTGACAGTCACCTATAAGAGCTCCGACGAGACCATTGCCACAGTGGATGCCACGACGGGCAGGGTAACCATCCTGAAGGAAGGCTCCGCCACAATCATCGCTACCAGTGAAGCCAACAATCATTACACGAAAGGCAAGGCAACCTTCCTGGTGACGACAAGTCAGGAAGCACCCATTGCCTACAACATCACTGTGGCCGGCACCGACGTCTACAACATCAACAAGCACGACGTCTTAGGCGACGGCAAGGTCAGCTACGTCTCCGAGACAAACACCCTGACGCTGAACAATGCCACTCTTGGTGCCACAGAAGTGGGCGGCATCGCTGCAAAGACAACCGACCTCAAGATCAACCTCGTCGGTCAAAACACCATCACTGCCAGCGACAACAATGTCGGCATGGCTCTGAGAACTCCAGGTGAAGCCTCGACTGTTACCTTCCAGGGCGGCGGTTCGCTGAGCATCACATCTGACGGCAACGGCATCGTGACTTGGAACGACATCGTGCTGAAGGACGACGTGAACCTGACGGTAAACTGCATAGGACAAAACTGCGGCATGCAGGGACGCAGGGCATCTGCCGCAGCACTGCCATCAATCCACATGTACGGCACACAAACCATGCTGCAGGCAAAGGGCAGTACGGCTTCAATCCAGAACTTCCACGCCCTCGACCTGAACGATGGCATCGAACTCATACCTGGGAGCGACGGCAGGACATTCGTTGAGGACATCGGCGTCGTGAACGCAGGCAACTATCATGTTACCGGCTGGGTAACGCTTGCACGTCAGGACTACATCGACGGCATAGATAACGTTAACGCTAACGATAACCTTAACAAGGGCACTTACAACTTAGCTGGTCAGAAGGTTGGTGCTGACTACAAGGGCATCGTCATTACAGGAAACAAGAAGTATCTGAAAAAATAACAGGACTCTCCTATACAGAAGGGACGCGCTTAGGTGCGTCCCTTTTTCGTTAGGTGCGTTTGAAAACATTCCACGTTATAATCGCAAACATTACACGCGTCATTGGCAATCATTACACGTTATGATTGCAAACATAACACGCCTAGTTTGCCAACTAGGCACGGCTAGTTGACGAATTAGGCACGTTATGTTTTACAACTAGGCACGCCTAGTTGACGGACACAACAGGAAGCTTTCTCACAAACAATTGCCTGAAAGCAATAATTATGGATTATGAATTATAAATTATGAATTAATTGTTGTACCTTTGCATCTGCAAAAACCTTTGACTTACGTCGAGCTAAACCTTCAAACTAACATAACATTATGAAAAAAACTATCAGCCTTTTGGCGTTTTTGTTCATCGCTATTATTGCCTATGGGCAGTCTAATCATTACTTGACAAAGGAAGAAGCACCGCACGACACGACCTTCATGGGGCCTCCACCAGCATTCGGTTCGCTCCTTTTCGAGCAGGACTTCCACATGTATCAATACGGCAAAACGCATCGCAAGACTGAACGCGGTCAGCAAGCCATCAAGGATGCCAACACCTCGACCGGCAACATCCTCGAGGTCTTCTCTGAGGCTTTCGGCATGGAACTCTCAAAGGAGAAGACACCTGAAATCTATACGCTCATCAATCGAATGAAGGAAGATGCG
>JAFYYO010000282.1 GCA_017557475.1 Bacteroidaceae bacterium | reverse complement strand
GAAGGTGTCGTTGAAGAGGATGGCTTCCTGGTTGACATTGCCGATGAGGGTTCGCAGGTCGTGAATCCTGACATCGCGAATGTCTTTTCCATCGATGAGTATCTGCCCGTCGCAAACGTCGTGATAGCGCGGAATGAGGTCCACCAGCGTTGATTTTCCTGAGCCTGACTGACCTACGAGAGCAACCGTCTTGCCTTTCGGAACAGTGAGGTTGATGTGCTTCAAGACATCGCGACCTTCGTTGTAATAGAACGAGACGTCCTTCAACTCGACCTGCTGCTCGAAACTATTCAAGGGTTCTGGGTTCTCCTTCTCCTTTATAGGGTTCTCTGCCTTGAGGATGTAGTCGATACGATCCATTGAGGCGAGGCCCATCGGAATCATGTAAGATTGTCGCGTCAAGTCCTTGATGGGGTTGATCACGCTGTAGAGGATGACCATATAGAAGATGAAGGTTGAGGCATCGATGAAGCCTTCGCCTTCGAGAATCAGCCAGCCTCCGAAGAGCAGGACAATGACGATGATGATGGTTCCCATTGATTCCGATACAGGATGAGCGGCGTTGATGCGCATCATCATGCCTATCATGCCTTTGCGGAACTGGTTGTTGATGTCGTTGAACCGCTTCGACATCTTGTCTTCGGCAATGAAAGCCTTCACGATTCTGAGGCCGCTGAGCGTTTCCTCTATCTGTGACATGATCATGGCAAGCTTTGCCTGAACCTTCGCAGAACGGCTCTTGAGTTTCTTAGTCACGGTGCCCATTATCCAAGCTGCAGGAGGAGTGACGATAAGAACGAAGACTGTCAGCTGCCAACTCACGGTGAAGAGGGTGATGAAGCAGACGATGATGGCAATGGGTTGCTGGATGAACGCACTGATAGCCGATGTTACGGAGTTTTCCACGATTTGGATGTCTGTGCTCATTCTCACGATGATGTCGCCCTTTCTCTCAGCCGAGAAGAAACTCAGCGGCAGTCGCATCACCTTGTTATACATATCCATTCGGATATCGCGCACAACGCCTGTGCTCAACGGCAGCATGATATTCGACGCGCTCCAATAACCTATGCACTTCAAGCAAGTCATGAAGACGAGTATTCCTCCCATCAAACAAAGCGTGAGAAACGCACCATTCGAAGCGATTTGCTCTTGCACCCAAGCGTAGGCATTGTTGACGATGAGGTCCTTATTCAGGGTGCTCCAAGTCCACTCCTTGTAGGTATAGACGTTCTGGTCTATCTTGAAGAGGATGTTCAGGATGGGTATGAGCACCACAAAGGAGAACACGTTGAGCACTTGTGCTATGATATTCAGCACGATAGACCAGCCAATGTACGCCTTATAGGGTCGGAAGTAGCGCTTTATGATATCGAGAACTTGCTTTATCATTTCGGTTCGTTGTTTTCTGCTTGCTGGCTAGTTGGCAAACTAGACGTGGCTAGTTGGCAAACTAGACGTGCCTAATTGGCAAACTAGACGTGCCTAGTTGGTCAATTAGGCGTGGCTGATTTTCGATGTATCTCTTCCAATTGGTCGTAACTGGTTTGCAGTATGGCTTTGGCACGCATGATTCGGAGGCCGTCGTCGGCAGGCTGTTCAATCATCACGGCATCACCGTCGATGTCATATATGCTGATGCCGGTACTGTCGGCAAACAGTATTCCGGCTGGGTAGTTGCAATAAACGAAGGGATAAGTGTAGTTTTTGCTCAGGACATTGCGGCTCCAGGGATAGTCCTTGTGACTGATGCCCATTTGAGAAAGCAAGGTTGCAGCAATGTCGCTCTGATTCATGAGGACATCCATCCTGCGTGGCTCCTGCACAGCTCCGCCAGTCCAAAGCATCGGAGCACGGAAGAAACCTGGGTCTTTATAACTCTGCTTGTACAGGAATCCGTGGTCGGGAACGATGATGACAAGCAGATTGTCCCACTCTGGAAGTTGCTTCAAGGTGTCTATCATGCAGGCGATGCTGTAGTCGGTATAGGCAAAGGCATTGAGTTTCTCGTCCTCGAGGCGATGATAGGGAACGTCCCAAGGCTCGTGACTGGACAACGTCTGAGCCACCAGGAAATGGTGTCCGTCCTCCCACCCCGCAATGAGCTGGCAGGCTTTCTGCAAAGCAGTACTGTCATCAACGCCCCAACAACTGTCCTTCTCATCGGCGCTAAAGGCCGTATCGTCATAGAGATGGGCGAACTTCATGTCCTCCAAATACTGATGCTTGCCCATGTTCGTCATCGCACCACCATATAAATATTCCGTTTCATAACCCTCTTTTGCCAAAGATTGAGCAAGTGAGGAGAGAGAAGAATGAAACTCTGCCTGCCTCATAAGGCCCAAATCCGGGTAACTCAACCAGCCGCTAAAGGTAGAGACGGAGCCTCTGTCGGTTCGGAAGGAGTTGCTGTAGTAGTTCACCCAAAAGATGCCTTCGGGAATGAGACGGCTCAGGCCTGGCGCCACATCAGGCAATCCGCCCAGTTCCTGCACGAAACGACTGCCCAAGCCCTCAAGGAAAACGACCAAAACATTAGGTCGATGAGTGTTGAGAAGCGAGTCCTGAACATCGTCGGAAGGCTCTGGATAAAGCCCCTTAAACAGGTCTGAACGGTCCTCTTCGGACAGGTAGTTATAGCGCTTATCGTAGTTGTCAGTCAGTCGAATGCTGCGAACAAAGGCATATACGGGATTGACGGCAGCATGGTCGGCAAGTTGTGTGGGATGAGGCTTCGTGGTGTAAACGTCGCCTTGCCGCATCCAGAGGACTCCCGAAACGAGCAGAAACGTCCAGATGATGCTGATGTTGCGCATCCAAAGGCGTTCGGTCTGTCCCGTCGGAAGCTTCTTCGGAGTGAGCCAAATGCAGGGAACTATTATCCACAAGGCAAGCAAGAGGAAGGCCGCAACACGAATAATGATGTAGGAAAAGCTGACGCTGTTGGTCGCTCCTTCAGGCGAAGCAGCATAACTCAGCACGACCATTCCGAGCTTGAACTGCCAGTACTCGTACATCACGGCATCGGCCACAATAATCGCAGCCACGGCAAGTCCCATCACAAGATAGTATGGAGTGAGCCAAGCACGCAGTTTAAAGCCAGAATGCTTCAAGGCAAACAAGCCCACGAGCCAGGGCACGACGAGCAACCAGGCAGCAACCATGAGGTCATGACCCACGAAGCCTCGCCAACAAGCACTCGCTGCATCAGCAAACGAAAGCTGCTCCACACATCTATTATTCAAGATGAACCCCATCCTGCCTATCAGGAAAACGATAAGCAAATGACAGTAAAGGTACTCGAGAAAGTGTATGCTTCGCTTCATAAACCCTAATCCCTAATCTCTAATCCCTAATCCAATCACTTCTTTCTCCCAAAGTCGGCAGGTATCTCGCCCCACTCTTCTGTGTTCCACTTCAAGACTTCCGCATGATGTGGATTCTGCCAAAGCCAGTCCTCGGCACGAATCACGAGGTCAAGCACTTGGGCTGTCTTTTCATCTCGCTTCAGTGTGGTCTTCGCTCTCTTGTTCCTCACCCAAGCCATTCCGCTGATGCTGTCGCTATAGACCTTCATGTTCCAGCCGTTCTTCTTGATGAGAGCGAGGGCATGAACGATGGCAAGGAACTCGCCGATATTGTTCGTGCCGAGTATCGGACCGAAGTGGAAGAGCCTCTGCTCGTTGCCAAGATAGACACCCTGATACTCCATCTGACCAGGATTGCCACTACATCCGGCATCCACAGCAATGGCGTTGAAGTCAACTATGCCTTTCAGTTTCTCGTAATCCATATTCTACATGCGTTCTGGCACCTCGATTCCCAAGAGTCCCATTCCGTTTTTGACGACTTGACCGACTGCTGCCGAGAGCATGAGACGCACTTGACGCTTGGCCTCATCCTCTTCCTTGAGGACGCTGAAGTCGTGGTAGAACTGGTTGTATTCCTTGACGAGGTCGTAGCAATAATTGGCTATGCAGCTGGGATTGTAGTCCTGTCCAGCCTGACGAACTGCGGCCTCGAAGCCTTGCAGCCTTTGAATGAGGCTGATTTCTTTGTCGGCAAGAAGGACTGACCCCTCTAAATCTCCACTTAAAGGGAAGACTTCCTGACCTGAGTCCTCTCCCTTTAAGGGAGAGTTAGAGAGGGTTCTCCACTTCCTCAGAATGCTTCTGATGCGTGCATAGGTGTATTGAATGAACGGGCCAGTATTGCCGTTGAAGTCGATACTCTCTTCCGGATTGAACAACATGTTCTTTCGAGCATCCACTTTCAGGATGAAGTATTTGAGCGCACCCATGCCTACGATGCGAGCTATCTCCTGCGCCTCTTCGTCAGTTATGCCTTCGAGTTTGTTGACTTTGTCAGCCGAGAGTTCCTTCGCATCTGCAATCATCGTGGCAATCAGGTCGTCGGCATCCACCACAGTCCCTTCCCTGCTCTTCATCTTACCGTTTGGCAATTCCACCATTCCGTAGGAGAAATGGACGAGGTCCCTGCCCCACTTGAAGCCCAACTTGTCGAGCAAGATGCTGAGCACCTGGAAATGATAGTTCTGCTCATTGCCCACGACGTATATCATCTTGTCGATGGGGAAGTCCTGGAAGCGCAGCTTGGCGGTGCCGATGTCTTGTGTCATATAGACACTTGTGCCGTCGCTGCGGAGCAAGAGCTTCTCGTCGAGACCTTCGCCAGTGAGGTCTGCCCACACACTTCCGTCGTCGCGACGATAGAAGAGGCCTTTCTCGAGACCTTCCTCGACCTTTTCCTTGCCTTCCAAGTAAGTGTCGCTCTCGTAATATATCTTGTCGAAGCTGACGCCCAGAGCCTTGTATGTCTCGTCGAAACCCGCGTAAACCCACTCGTTCATCTTCTTCCAGAGGGCACGCACTTCAGGGTCGTTCTGCTCCCACTTCACGAGCATTTCGTGGGCTTCCTTAATCAAGGGAGCCTCCATCTTTGCCTGCTCTTCGTCCATGCCCTGCTTTTCCATGAGCTCTTTCACTTCCTCGCGATAGTGCTTATCGAAGGCAACGTAGTAATCACCAATGAGATGGTCGCCCTTCTTGCCGGACGTCTCAGGCGTCTCACCGTTGCCCCACTTCAGCCAAGCCAGCATAGACTTGCAGATGTGGATGCCTCTGTCGTTCACGATATTCGTCTTTACGACCTTGTTTCCGTTGGCCTGCATGACTTGCGCCAAAGCCCAGCCGAGCAGGTTATTGCGGACGTGACCGAGGTGCAGGGGTTTGTTGGTGTTGGGCGAAGAGTACTCAATCATCACAAGCGGGCTTTCGTCTGTGACAGGCAGGAAGCCGAACTTAGGATTCTCGTAGATGTCCTGGAGCAGACTTATCCATTCGCGTGAACTGATGCTGAGGTTGAGGAAACCCTTCACAGCGTTGAACTTGCTGATGACATTCGGCATACGCTCCACAAGACGCTCGCCTATCTCCTGCGCCGTAGCATCAGGAGCCTTGTGGCTCATCTTGGTGAATGGGAATACGACGAGTGTTATCTGCCCCTCGAACTCAGGCCTCGTCTGCTGCAACTGCACCATCTTATCGGGCACTTGCTGACCATAAAGTTCCTCTACAATGACCTTCACGGCCTCTGTTATCTTGCTTTCTATTTTCATATCTTGTTACCTTATATACATAATATGCGGGTGCAAAGGTACGAATTCCCTTTGGGAAAAGCAAAAAAAGGTAGGGAAAATAGTCTCTATCGGCAAGCCCTTTAGAAAACACAGCGTGGTATGATGGAAAACATAACACGTTATGATGGCAATCGTAACACGTTATGTTGGTCATCGTAACACGTTACGTTTGAAAGAGGCACCTGCAGCTACTTCTCAATCACCATGTCGAACTGGCAGAAGGGGTCAGTCTGATGAGCCAAATGCTTAGTCAATGGGGAGATACCAAACAGGGGGCTATAGGTCGAGGCCTTGATTGTCTTACCATCCGGCATGAACTCAAGGAGTCGGAGCCAGCCGTCGCCTCCGTTGCCGCCACCAAGGTACTGGACATTGAACATCATTTGATGGACGTCCTTGCCTGCAGAGTTCTTGTCGCACCGATAAGCGTTGTTCACCTCATGATCGTAGCTGCTGCCAGGCTCTTTGCCATCGTCGGAAGCAGGATGACCAGTATGTCCGCATACGGCAAGCCTGATATTCTTGCAGGGATAAAGCAGTTTCTCCCATATCTCTCTGCCGTAGTTGCGCGGCTGTATCTTGTAACTTTCGTTGTCTGTGTACTTCGCAGTCTTGCCTCTGAGCAGGGAATGCGTAAGGAAGATGACGGTATGGTTCTTATACTTATCGCTTTCGCAAAGACCTTTTGCCCAGGCGAGAACCGTGTCGCGAGGTGCCCACTCACTTCCTATGATGAGGAGTTTGCCCCAATGCTCTGTGCTGAACTCCCAAGCGGCATTCTCGAGGGAAGCCTTTCCTTCGCGATTTGGGAAGGCAGCCACAAGGTGCTTGGAGGTCTCGCTGTTGCGTTCAGGGGTGTAGTATTCGGGATAATGCGTGAAAGCCTCATCGCCTCGATTGTAGCCATACTCGTGATTGCCTGCTGCGATGATGTAGGGAACCTTGCCGTCAAGCCTTTCGAGGCAGTGGCTCGACCATTCCCACATCTGCTTGCTGGTCTGATTCATCGAACCTCGACCCGGCACAATCATCTCGTTTCGATTCACGAGGTCGCCCGTGAAGAGCACCGTCTTGATGTTGAGGCTCTCGATGTTGTCGGCCACCCAAGCAGTGCAGAGTTCGTAGATAGGCTGATAGACATCACATTTCGTGTAGTTCTGCACATCGCCGAAGACCACGATGGTGAAGGATTCGGGGTCGTTCAACTTCTGCCTGTCAATGCGGCTCTGAGCCATCAGCACTGCTGCTGAGCAAAGGCAGAGCATTAATAAAAGGTATTTCTTCATCTCTTCAGTATTTGTTCGCCGTGTTCTTTCGTGTTGACTTGCTTGCCGGAGAAGATTTGTTCGATGATGCCATCCTCGTTGATAACGAAGGTCGTGCGGATTGTTCCCATCGTCTTCTTGCCATACATCACTTTCTCGCCCCAGGCTCCCATTGCCTCCATGAGCGTCTTATCCACATCGGCTATCAAGGGGAAAGGCAGTGCGTGCTTCTCCTTGAACTTCTGATGCGAGGCGGCAGAGTCTTTGCTCACGCCAACGACCTCATAGCCGGCACCTTGCAAGTCACTGTATCTGTCTCGCAGACTGCAGGCCTCAGCCGTACAGCCACTCGTATTGTCCTTCGGATAGAAGTAGAGCACAAGTTTCCTTCCCTTGTAATCGCTCAGTCTGATGTCTTTTCCGTTCTCGTCTTTGCCCAGAACCTCGGGCGCACGTTCGCCAATCTTCATATTTATTCGCTTTTTCTGGTTATATGCTGCAAAGATACTAAAAAACTTTAATCCTTAGTCTATATTCCTTCATCTTTCAACCTAAATTACTATCTTTGCAGCCGAAAATGTTAAAACTAAAAGCAAACGATCGATGAAAAGATTCTTTTTGATGAGCACTCTGCTGCTCTCCGCACTGCTGGTCAGCGCACAGACAAAGGTTGTACCCCAAATGAAGAAGGGCATGAAGAAGACGTATGTGACGGAAGCCTCCTTCGTTCTCCCTTCGAATCAATCTTTAACAATCTCCTCCGAGACTGTTTACGAGGTGACTGACACCACAAGCGACGGCTATATTCTGGACATTTACATTACCGACGCGACAACCAACGCCAAGGATGCCGAAAGCCGCATCTACTCCCTCGCCACAGAAATGCTGAAGGGCGTACACACCAAATATACGACCGACAAAGAGGGAAAAGTAATGAAGGTTCTGGAGGCAGAAGACGTGATAACACGCACAAACGGTATGCTCGACAAGGTGCTGAGCGGAGTGACCCTGCCCGAATCGACAAACGCAGGCGACCTGAGACAGCAACTGACCGGCAACCTCAACGAGGAATCCCTGCTTGAGAGTGTTCGCATAAGCACCAGCCCGCTTGCACTTAACGGCAAGACCATCAGCACAGGCACAGACGAGGAGTACGACACAGATCAGGGCATCAGGATGAAGCGCACGTATACCGTGAACGGCAAGAACAGCATCCAATCCTCTGCGAAGATTAACATGAGCACAGAGGAAATGAAGAAGATGATGGCAGGGCTGTTCGAAAAACTCCTTCCCGAACTTCCTGACGACTTCATGGAAACGATGGGCGAGATGGTCAAGAACCTTAAGCTTGACGCTTCGGAGAACGCCACCTACACCCTCGGCAAGGATGGTTGGGTAAAGAGCATCACATCGGAATCCACCTTCAGCAGCATGGGCACTTCGCTCAAAGTAAATACTAAAGTCACACAGAAATGAGACATCTGCTCATCGCCCTGCTGACGGCCTTTTCGCTGCAAGCCTTTGCACAGGTTGAGCTGCCCAAGGAAACGCCTCAGCTGGAGTTTGCCATGCAGTTGAAAGTCACTATTGGCGAGCCCTACTCTTGTGGGGAGACTCAGCATGGCGAGCGCATCGTCATCCCTATTACAGGCGGCACATTCGAAGGACCACAGCTGAAG
>JAFYYO010000281.1 GCA_017557475.1 Bacteroidaceae bacterium | reverse complement strand
ATCTTTTTCATATTGAAAGAGTTTATGAGTTTTCTGTTTTTAAGTTTATGAGTTTATAAGTTTGTTCGTTTATGAATCCATTCCTGCAAGAACTATCACGAACTCGCCTCTTGGTTCGTTCTCTGTGAAGTGTTGAAGGACTTCCTGAAGCGAGCCTCTCACGCTTTCTTCGTGAATCTTGCTTATCTCGCGGCACACACTTACTTGCCTTTCAGCACCAAAGACTTCGATGAACTGCGTGAGAGCTTTGACGATGCGATGTGGCGACTCGTAGAATATCATGGTTCGAGTTTCTTCTGAGAGCGCTTGAAGTCGAGTCTGACGACCTTTCTTCTGAGGCAGGAAGCCCTCGAAGCAGAAACGGTCACAAGGCAATCCGCTACTCACGAGTGCTGGCACGAAAGCCGTTGCTCCTGGAAGGGTGATGACTTCTATGCCAGCCTTGATGGCTTCGCGGGCAACGAGGAAGCCTGGGTCGCTGATGCCTGGCGTTCCTGCATCGCTGACGACTGCGATTGTCTGACCGCTCTGGAGTCGTTCCACAATGCTTTCCACCGTTTTGTGCTCGTTGAACTTATGGTACGAGAGCATCGCATTCTTGATGTCGAAGTGCTTGAGCAAGTTGCCGCTTGTCCGCGTATCTTCGGCAAGTATGAGGTCTGCTTCGCGCAACACTTTGAGTGCTCGCGTCGTGATATCCTCGAGATTACCTACAGGAGTAGGCACCAAGTAAAGCGTCCCCATACCTTATATTTTATATAATATCGCAGGTGCAAAGGTACGAAATTTAGTTTAGAGTAGAGAGTTTAGAGTTCAGAATTAAATGTTTTTAGTGTTTTTCTGCCTCTTTCGTCGTGGGAATTAAAAGAAATTAGTATATTTGTCCCTGCAAAACCGAGAAGGGAGTTATATGATGGAGTTAAAATGGAAGTAAAGCCAGCAAGCTGGCTGGGAGTAAAACACAGAGTGTAGGACAATACCTATTTAGCAGGAAAAGCTGTTGTCCATGAGCGAAGCGAATTAACTCCCCGTTTAACTTCCACTTGCGCAGCAAGTTAACTTCTATTCGCAAAGCGAATTAACTTCCAATTACGAAACGAAGTATGAAAGATGTAGGTTCAAGTAATGGCGAGATGATGCGAAGAGGCCGAGTGGAGGTCGTGTGTGGCTCGATGTTCTCAGGCAAGACTGAGGAACTCATTCGTCGTCTTCGCAGAGCACAGTTTGCTAAGCAAGTTGTGGAAATCTTCAAGCCTGCTATCGATGTTCGCTATAGTGAAGAAGATGTCGTAAGCCACGAAGGCAACAGTATTCCCTCTACTCCTGTCGATTCGTCGGCAAGCATCTTGCTCATGGCTCAAGGGAGTGATGTGGTGGGAATCGATGAAGCGCAATTCTTCGACGAGCATATTGTGGAGGTTTGCAACGAGCTTGCAGGTCGAGGCATTCGTGTGATAGTCGCAGGTCTCGACCTCGATTTCAAGGGACAACCTTTTGGTCCGATGCCAGCACTTTGTGCGATTGCCGATGAGGTGACGAAGGTTCATGCCATCTGTGTCCGCTGTGGAGCCCTTGCTTACGTCAGTCATCGCATCGTAGCAGGCGAGAAACAAGTCATGCTTGGCGAGAAGCAAGAGTACGAACCGCTTTGCCGAGAGTGCTACGCTCAAGCAATAAAAGAGAAAGTTGAGGAGGAATAAGTATGTTAGAGAAAGAGATCACCTTCGATAAAGTCGTTCGTTGGTTGGTTGCGGCACTTGTTGCT
>JAFYYO010000280.1 GCA_017557475.1 Bacteroidaceae bacterium | reverse complement strand
GTCAAATGCCTAAGGCATTAGCCTACTAACTTAGAAACACACCAACTAAAAACAAAAATAAAAAACTTTCGTTTTTATTTTGCATTTCGCTCGCTTTTTCGTAACTTTGTAGGCGATTCTGTTTAACTTTAAATATTTTTGTGTTATGAAAAAGACTAGTTTGACTCTTCTTGCAGCTATGGCTATCTTGCTGTCAAGCTGCTTCGGAACAGGAATGGGGACTAATTCTACTGCCAGCACTGGAAACGTTTGGGGTAATGTTTTGGGCAGCGTGCTGACTAGTGTGTTGCTTGGTGGTAACGTCTATGACCAGTCGGGACTGCTTGGCTCGTGGAGCTATAACGCTCCGAGTGCTGCCTTCACGACGGAAAAGGCTCTGACAAACGCCGGTGGCACTACTGCAGTCTCCAACATCACCTCTTCGCTGGCCAGCAGCTACAACAGCATCGGCATCAACAGCAACAACACTTCTTTCTCGTTCCTCGAGGGCAACAAGTTCTCGGCTAAGGTGAACGGCATCCCCTTCAGCGGTACCTACACCTATAACCAGCAGAACGGCGAAATCGCACTCAAGACTGCTACCGAGACCATCAAGGGAAACGTCACAAAGACGGAGAAAGGTATGGGCTTGATGTTCGACGCGTCACAGATGGCCAACATCCTTCAGAAGGAAGGCAAGGTAAGCAATACTACTGCAGTTCAGGCAGTTAGTCAGCTCGCCAAGAGTACTAACGGCGCTCGTGTAGGCTTCTTGCTGACGAAATAAGAGGATTGTCCCATAGTTCGAGAGACTTATGTTTTCCGGAATTATTGAAGGAATGGCGCGTGTCGTAGCCATCGAACACGAGCAGGATAACGTGCACCTGACGCTCACTTGTCCCTTCGTCGGCGAGCTGAGCATAGACCAAAGTATCGCTCACAACGGCGTTTGCCTGACAGTTGTCCGACTCAAAGACAACACTTACACGGTAACTGCCATGCGAGAGACTTTGGAGCGAAGCAATCTGGGGCTCCTGAAGGTGGGCGACGAGGTGAATGTGGAGCGCTCGATGATGATGAATGGACGTCTGGACGGGCATATCGTGCAAGGACATGTGGACCAAACTGCCACTTGTATCGCCGTCGAGGACCAGCAGGGAAGCCATCAGTACACCTTCCGCTACGAGAGTTCGAAGGAGATGGTCAAGCACGGATACTTCACTGTGGATAAGGGCAGCGTGACTGTCAACGGCGTGAGTCTCACGGTTTGTCGGCCTACGGAGGACACGTTCCAGGTCTGCATCATCCCCTACACCTTCGAGAACACGAACTTCCACGCCATCAAGGTAGGCTCCGTCGTCAACCTCGAGTTCGACATCATCGGGAAATACATCGCGAGGATGCACGAAATTCAAAATAACTAAATTCAAAATTCAAAAATGAGAAGGCTTTCTTATTTTCTTATTCTCTTATTTTCTTCTTGTCTCTATCTGCAGGCAGGGAAGCATATCGCGCTTTGGCCTAAGGGCAAGATGCCCGACGCTCAGCCTCAGCAAATCGCGGCTATGACGGCTGAGTCGAGTCAGAAGGGCTTCAATCCCGACAAGGCCAGAATGCCTTATCTCGAGTGGATGGAGAAGCCTCAAACCTCTAACGGAGGCTGCATGATTCTCATCTCCGGAGGCGGCTACAACAATACTTGCGACAACAACCTCATCAAGCTCTGGACGGAGCGCTTCACGGAACTGGGCTTCCAATGTGTCAACTTCGTCTATCGTACGCCTCGACCTGAAGGTCTGCCCATCTACAAAACAGCTTGGGAAGACGGACAGAGGGCTGTTCGCATGGTTCGCAGTGAGGCAAAGAAGCGTGGTTTCGACCCCGAGAAGATTGGCACCATCAGCATGAGCGCAGGCTCTCACTTGGCTCTGCTCCTCGCAACAAGCTCTCTATCACCTGCCTATGCTCGCATAGATGCGCTGGATGATGTGCCTTGCCACGTGAACTTCGCCATCGTGAATGCCCCTGCCTATGCCCTCACTGACAGCGAAGGCGGCACTCCCAACGTCCGCTTGGGTTATGGTCCGGACGTCAAGCTTGATACCATCTTCCACTTCGACGAGAAGACTTGTCCAATGAGTCTGCATCATGGAGGCAACGACCCCTACTCTCCTAATGCTTCGACGCAGGTCTTCCGTCAACTTCGCAAGCGCAAGATACCTGCTGAGCTGCATCTCTACCCAGGCAAAGGGCACGGAGCATTCGGCCTTGAACGTGGCATCGAGTTCCTGCAACAAATGAACTTATTGCTCACTCCACTCGCTCCCGAAGTGGAGATTATGAAGCGTTTCGATAACGATAACGACCGAGCAACATACGTCAAGGAGAACATTTGGCCCGATGGCAAGATGCCTTATGTACAGGAGAATCAAGGCACGCCGTATATCGAATGGCACATCCCGGCCAACCTCAAGACGAAGGCCATACAGATTATCTACTCCGGAGGAAGCTACAACGGCAACGGACCTGATGGTTTCGAAGTGGCTCCAGCTCGCAGATACCTCAACAGCTTGGGCATGGCAGTAGTCACGATGCGCTATCGCACGCCTCGTCCCGCTCCTGAAACAGGCTTGAAGAAGCACATCTCGGCTTGGCAAGACCTTCAGCGAGCCATCCGTGTCGTCAAGAGTAAGGCTGCAGATTACGGTCTCGACCCAAACAATATCGGCATCATGGGCAGTAGCGCAGGCGGCCACCTCACTTTGATGGGCGTCACCTCATCTGTTCAGCAGGCTTATCTTCCCATCGACAATCTCGACAAGCAACCTTGTAACGTGCAGTGGGGCATCGGCATTTATCCCGCTTATGCCCTCACAGATGGCTTGGAAGAGCATAACTCTACGAGCGGAACAGACGATAGTGCCGTGCTTGCTCCCGAGTTCAACTTCGACCTGAAGACTTGTCCGATGCTCTTCGT
>JAFYYO010000279.1 GCA_017557475.1 Bacteroidaceae bacterium | reverse complement strand
GAGCACGTCGTCGTCGAAGCGAGCCAGAATCTCTTTTGCCGTATCGCCACCAACGCCGCAATTCGCCATCCAAAGACGCATCTTGGGGAAGTGCGTCATGTAGTAGAGCCAAATGTAGGAGTGATAGTGGCCGCCATCGGTTATGCTGTTGCCCACGAAAGTCACGCGATCGCCCTTCTGGAAGGGTGCTACGCTTTGTGCCTGCACACAGTTGCAAGCCGCCAAAAGCAAGAGGGAAAGGATGAGTTTCTTCATGTCGTTAATGCTTATTGCGGTTCAAATTTACGACTTTTTCTGCAAATATGAGCCAAAATAGGCAGGAATTTTATACCTTTGCATGTTGTAAAAAAGTTAATGACCTATGTCACCTTTTGCCTCTTTGACTTGTTATATTAGTGACCAGGGTCGAAAGAAACAGAAAAAACATAGGTTAAACAATTAAAACAAAAAGATTATGTATGCAGATGCTATTGTAGGTTTAGTCTCAGTGATTGCCTGTGGATGTCTACTTCCTATTGTGTGGTTATGGCTGAAAGCTCGCCAAAATATGAACGAGACCGAGACGCGTAAGCAGATTGTGCTTGCTGCAATTGAGAAGAACAAAGAGACAGATGTGGAGGAACTGCTCAAGAAGATGGCTCCCAAACAGAAGTTGTTGAAGGAGAAACTGTTGTCGAAGCTGTTGTGGGGCTGCATTATCTCCCTGCTTGGCTTTATTATTTTTGGCTGCGGCTTATGGATAGATTGGTGTGGAGGCTCAGATCCAGATGAGATTCACTTCCTTTATTTCTGTGGTGGAGTACTCTTTGCCATTGGCCTAGGCTTCCTTATCTATTACTTTGTGGGCAAGAAGATGCTCGCCAAAGAGCTTGAGGCAGAGGAGAAGAAACTGGCAGCTGAGGCAAATCTGTGAATCGAGAGACATTCATAAGCTATGTGGAGCGAGAGCAGGAGGCACTTAGAGGCTTCTTGCTCGCCCTTTGCTGTGGCAGGAAGGACGAAGCCGACGACCTCGCTCAGGATGCTTTGGTGAAGGCTTATCTCTCCTGTGCAGGCTATCAGGAAAAGGGGAAGTTCCGCTCTTGGCTCTTCAAGATTGCCTACAACACTTTCCTCAACCACAAGGCAAGCCTGAAGACGATGATAAGCATTGACGATGCTCGCGTTCAAGCACTCCCCCTCGGGGGAGACGAAGGGGGGCTGGACCACGACCTCTATCTCGCTCTTGGCACGCTTCCGCCAAAGGAACGCTCCGCCATCACCCTTTTCTATCTCAACGGATACAGTATCAAGGAGATAGCTACGATTACCGATACCTCTGGGGATGCCGTGAAGAAGCAACTTTCTCGAGGTCGCGACAAACTAAAAGAAAGATTGAAACTATGACAAAAGATAAAGCCTTAGAGGAGCTCTTTCAAGCTCAGAAGCCGCATTTCGACGATAGTGCCGAGTTCATGGAAAAGCTTACGAAGCGACTCGATGCAGTTGAGTTTGTCAAACAATATCAGGAGCGAACCCTTCGTCGCTACAAAATGGCGATGGTCGCAGTCTTTATCGTAGGCATCATCAGCGGCGGAATCAGTACTTGGTGGCTGCTTTCTACCCCAGCCAACGAACCCCTCTTCAACCTGAAT
>JAFYYO010000278.1 GCA_017557475.1 Bacteroidaceae bacterium | reverse complement strand
GAGCACGTCGTCGTCGAAGCGAGCCAGAATCTCTTTTGCCGTATCGCCACCAACGCCGCAATTCGCCATCCAAAGACGCATCTTGGGGAAGTGCGTCATGTAGTAGAGCCAAATGTAGGAGTGATAGTGGCCGCCATCGGTGATGCTATTGCCCACGAAAGTCACGCGATCGCCCTTCTGGAAGGGTGCGACGCTTTGTGCCGTGATTGGAAGTAAGGAGCAAGATGCAAGGAGCAAGATGAAGATGAGTCGTTTCATGTCTGTTATTATTAAGTATGCTGCAAAGTTACGAATTATTTCGCGAAAAGCTATAAATAATAATAAGGAAAAGCGTACCTTTGCAAATAAATTTTCGTTACAGACGTCACCTTTTGCCTCTTCGACTTGTTATATAAGTGACCAAGGTCGAAGAGAAACAGAAGAAACATAAGTTAAACAATTAAAACAAAAAAGATTATGTGTTCAGATGCTATTGTAGGTTTAGTCTCAGTGATTGCCTGTGGATGTCTACTTCCTATTGTGTGGTTATGGCTTAAAGCTCGCCAAAATATGAACGAGACCGAGACGCGTAAGCAGATTGTGCTTGCTGCAATTGAGAAGAACAAAGAGACAGATGTGGAGGAACTGCTCAAGAAGATGGCTCCAAAGCAGAAGCTGCTGAAGGAGAAACTGCTTGCAAAACTGTTGTGGGGTGGTATCATCGCTTTCCTTGGTATTGCTCTCATAGGATACTGCGTTGTTCAAGGTTGTATTGGCGGATTTAATACAACTGGCCTTCAACAATTTAGCCTTTTCGGCGCTGTCCTTTTGGGCATCGGCATCGCCTTCCTTATTAATTATTACGTGGGTAAGAAGATGCTCGCCAAGGAGATTGAGGCTGAGGAGAAGAAACTGACGGCTGAGGCAAACTCGTGACTCGAGAGACTTTCATAGCTTATGTTGAGCGTGAGCAGGAGGCACTCAGAGGCTTCTTGCTCGCACTCTGCTGTGGTAGGAAAGATGAGGCTGACGACCTCGCTCAGGACGCTTTGGTGAAGGCTTATCTGTCCTGTGCAGGCTATCAGGACAAGGGGAAGTTCCGCTCTTGGCTCTTCAAGATTGCCTACAACACGTTCCTCAACCACAAGGCAAGCCTGAAGCCAACGGTCAGCATTGACGATGCTCGCGTCCAGGCACTCCCCCAAAGGGGGAGCGGGGAGGGGGCTTCCATTGACCTCTACCTCGCTCTTGGCACGCTTCCGCCGAAGGAACGCTCTGCCATCACCCTTTTCTATCTCAACGGTCACAATATCAAGGAGATAGCTACGATTACTGAAACCTCGGAAGATGCCGTGAAAAAGCAACTTTCTCGAGGCAGGGACAAACTAAAAGAAAGGCTGAAACTATGACAAAAGATAAAGAACTGGAGCAACTTTTCCTCGCTCAGAAGCAGCATTTCGACGATAGTGCCGAGTTTATGGAAAAGCTTACGAAGCGACTCGATGCAGTTGAGTTCGTCAAACAATATCAGGAGCGAACCCTTCGTCGCTACAAAATGGCGATGGTCGCAGTCTTTATCGTAGGCATCATCAGCGGCGGAATCAGTACTTGGTGGCTGCTTTCTACCCCAGCCAACGAACCCCTCTTCAACCTGAAT
>JAFYYO010000277.1 GCA_017557475.1 Bacteroidaceae bacterium | reverse complement strand
GTGCAGTTCGATGTCTGCAGGCAAGTACGGCAAAGCTTCGGCAAGAACATCATATCCTTTGCCATAAATGTCGGCAATTGCCAACTGGCAAAAGCGGAAGGGATGACCTGCAAGCGGTTCGCGCTCTCGATAAGCAAAGAAGTCAGTATCGACGATGTTGGAAACAGGCTGGTAATGATAGGCTTTGCCAAAGAAAGGAGCCAAGTCATCCACCAATTCTTGGCTGACGGGAATGACGCAAGAGGCTGCTTCGTAGGCCTGTCGCATCTTGTCCTTCAACCACTCGTGCCTCGTCCATCCTTTTCCGAAATCTCGTTCGAAGAGCCCAGACGAAAGGTGTTCACTAATATAATAAGGTATGCCTAGACGCCGAGAGATTTCCCTCGCTGCCAATCCTGCGCTCTTGCAACAATGAGCATGAAGCACATCTGGCTTTCCATAGCGACGGACATATCGGTCAACAGCCTTTCCACAGAGACTTATCCAATGATTGATGTTATAGCGAACGGCCTTCGGCAAAGCTCGCATATAAGTGCTGAAGACTTCCACGCCCTCAATCTCCTTTCTCTCCTCACGCCAAGGCGCAGTCAGGTAGAACTCGCGATCTTTGGAAACGCCAAGTTCCAAGACACTCACGATACGCACTTCATGGCCCAGCGCCTTCAGGGCTTTTGCCTGTTCCAAGCAGAACAAGCCTCCATGAGGCGGGAAGAAAGAAGGGAGTTCGAGGATGTGCATCTTTTCTTTAATACTCGTTCCAGCTCTTTATGCTCAAGTCCTCGATGGACAACGTACAGAAGGCTTCGATGAAAGCACTCGCGAGACGAGCATTCGTGATGAGCGGAATGTTGTGGTCGATGGCTGCGCGACGAATCTTATATCCGTTGGTGAGTTCCCTGCTGGTGCGGTTCTTGGGAATGTTAACAACAAGGTCGAACTTGTGTTCAGCAATCATCTTCATCACGTTCTCCATACCTGGCTTGTCTTCGTCGGGCCAGCTTACGGCAATCGCTTTCGCACCGTTCTCGTTGAGGAACTTAGCCGTGCCTTCGCTCGCATAAATGGTGTAGCCGGCTTGCGTCAGCATACGAGCACCATCAAGCATAGCGACCTTCTCCTTCGTGCCGCCACTGCTTATCATGATACCCTTTTCCTTTCTAGGAATCTTATAGCCCGTGGCAATCATACTGTTGAGTAGAGCCTCCTCGAAGCTGTCGCCAAGGCAACCTACTTCACCTGTCGAGCTCATATCCACACCCAGTATCGGGTCTGCATTCTGCAAGCGAGCGAATGAGAACTGGCTGGCTTTCACGCCAATATGGTCGATATCAAAGGCACTCTTATCCGGCTTTGTGTAGGGTGCGTCGAGCATGATGCGAGTTGCCGTCTCGATGAAGTTGCGCTTCAGGACCTTGCTGACGAAGGGGAATGAACGACTTGCACGGAGGTTGCACTCGATGACTTTCACGTCGCGTCCCTTGGCAAGATACTGGATGTTGAATGGTCCACTGATGTTCAGCTCCTTAGCAATGGCGCGGCTCATCTTCTTTATCTGTCGAGCTGTGGCAAAGCTGAGTTGCTGAGCAGGGAAGACCATCGTGGCATCGCCCGAGTGAACGCCGGCAAACTCGACGTGCTCCGAGATAGCATACTCCACGATTTCTCCGTTCTGAGCCACTGCGTCGAACTCAACCTCGTTAGTTTCCGTCATGAACTTACTTACGACAACCGGGTACTCCTTGCTGACCTCGCTTGCCATTTGGAGGAAGCGTTCCAGCTCTTCATCCGTGTAGCAGACGTTCATGGCTGCACCCGAAAGGACATACGAAGGACGTACCAAAACGGGATAGCCCACTTCGTCGATGAACTTCTTCACGTCTTCCATGCTCGTCAAAGCACTCCATCTTGGCTGGTCTATGCCGAGTTTATCAAGCATGGCGGAGAACTTGCCGCGATTCTCAGCGCGGTCAATGCTGACGGGCGACGTACCGAGGATGGGCACGCTCTGTCGGTAGAGCTTCATCGCGAGGTTGTTGGGTATCTGCCCACCTGTTGAGACAATCACGCCTCTGGGTGACTCGAGGTCGATGACATCGAGCACTCTCTCGAACGACAACTCGTCGAAATACAAGCGGTCGCACATATCATAGTCCGTCGAGACAGTTTCTGGGTTGTAATTTATCATGATGCTCTTGTAGCCGAGCTTGCGTGCGGTCTGAATCGCATTGACCGAACACCAGTCGAATTCCACGCTAGAACCGATGCGATAGGCACCGCTACCAAGCACAATGACTGACTTCTCATGCTTGTAGAAGTTAATGTCGTGACCTTCCACAGCATAGGTCATGTAGAGATAGTTCGTGAGGTCGGGATGCTCGCTGGCAACCGTCGGGATGCGCTTCACGGCTGGCAGGATGCCGAGCTTCTTTCTGTAAGCACGAACGGCCAAGTTTTCCTTCTCCATATTGCCTGTATGAACATTGAGTACACACCTTGCAATCTGGAAATCGCTAAAGCCGAGAACCTTTGCTTTGCTGAGGACATCGGCAGGAAGTTCCTCAATGGCATTATATGTCTGCAGTTTGTGTTCGAAGTCCACGATGTTCTTCATCCTTTCGATGAACCACTTGTCTATCTTCGTCAACTCTTCGATACGCTCCACAGAATAACCCTCCTCAAGTGCTTGGGCAAGGGCGAAGATGCGGAGGTCGGTTGGGTTGGAGAGTTCCTCGTCGAGGTTCTCGAACTTCACATGGTCGTTGCAAACGAAACCGTGCATGCCCTGACCAATCATTCTCAAACCCTTCTGAAGCATCTCCTCAAAGCTGCGACCGATGCTCATAATCTCGCCGACAGACTTCATGCTTGAGCCAATCTTGCGGCTCACCCCTGTGAACTTGGTGAGGTCCCAGCGGGGAATCTTACAGATGAGGTAGTCAAGCGACGGAGCAACGTAGGCGCTATTCGTCGTACCCATCTCTCCGATCTGGTCGAGGGTGTAGCCAAGGGCAATCTTAGCTGCAACGAAGGCCAGAGGATAACCTGTTGCCTTACTTGCCAGAGCAGAAGAACGAGACAGGCGAGCATTGATTTCGATGATTCTGTAGTCATTCGTCTCAGCATTGAAAGCGAACTGTATGTTGCACTCGCCCACGATGTTGAGGTGACGGACACACTTGATGGTGAGTTCTTGAAGCATCTTCACTTGCTCGTCCTTCAGGGAGCAAGTGGGAGCGACGACAATACTTTCGCCCGTATGAATGCCGAGCGGATCGAAATTTTCCATCGAAGCGACGGTGAAGCAATGGTCGTTGGCATCGCGGATGCACTCGAACTCTATCTCCTTCCAGCCCTTGAGGCTCTCTTCCACAAGCACCTGAGGAGCAAACGTGAAAGCGCTCTCTGCAATCTCCTTGAAGGTCTTCTCGTCCGGACAAACACCGCTACCAAGTCCGCCAAGCGCATATGCGGAGCGAATCATAATGGGATAGCCGATGCGACGAGCAGTCTCAACAGCTTCCTCCAGTGTCTCGCAAGCATGACTCGTCGGCACTTTCAGGTCAACCTTGCCCAGTTCCTTGACGAAGAGATCGCGGTCCTCAGTGTTCATGATAGCCTCGACACTGGTGCCAAGCACCTTTACGCCGTACTTCTCAAGCACGCCATTTTGATAGAGAGCCGTGCCGACGTTCAGTCCCGTCTGTCCGCCCCAAGCCAACATGATGCCGTCGGGTCGCTCCTTCTTTATGATTTCCTCTATAAAATAAGGTGTGATGGGCAGGAAATAGACTTTATCGGCAATGCCTTCACTTGTCTGGATGGTGGCGACATTGGGATTGACGAGCACCGAGTAGATGCCTTCTTCGCGGAGAGCCTTCAGGGCCTGACTGCCAGAATAATCAAACTCGCCGGCCTGACCAATCTTCAGCGCACCGCTTCCTAACACGAGAACTTTCTTCAGTTTCATAATGCTTATACTCTTTTTATATTTATTTATTCCTTTACTCACATTTAAAGAAAAAGCCACAATCGCTAAAAATGACAGCGACAGTGGCTTTTCTTGTTAACCAGACAAACAGGGGAACCAGACGGCATCATCTCCTCGCCCCGCGCTTGTGTTATGTAGTAGTTAACCAACATTATCTTTGATTTTCGGGTGCAAAGGTACTGCATTTTATAAAAACTACAAAGCGAGGAGCAGTTTTTTTATGTTAAAAAATCAAGAGCCGAATAAAGAGGCTGAAAACACGACACGTTATGTTGGTCATCATAACACGGTATGTTTGCCATCGTAACACGTTATGTTTCCAAACTAGGCGTGTTATGATTGTAAACTAGGCACGTCTAGTTTGGAAATTAGACGTGCCTAGTTGGCTGATTAGGCTGGCCTATATTGAGCCGTCACTACTTCACAAGGATTTTTTTGCCGTTCTTGATATAGATGCCAGGTTGCGTGATCTTCTCTATCCTGCGACCCGAGAGGTCGTAGATGGGAGCGTCCCTCGTCTCGACTTCAACACCGTCGACGCCGGTGATGATTTCCTCAGCTGCATCTATAGCGGCTTTAATCTGATCTAAGGTCATATCTGCGGGACCAAACCAGAGGGTGAACGAAACCCCGTTTACCGCGCCTGTCATTGTAAGCTTCAGGCAGAGATTACCAGCGCTGTCCTTCGCGCCTTTCACCATCATGTTACGAACCGGCATCCTCTGTGACTTACCAACTCTAAGAATCATAGACGTTGGTTCTGGAAGCGAATAGAGGATAAAACCGTTCACATAGTCATAGGCTTCCACATCCTTAATGGTGAAGCTCGAGATATTATCGGTTGTACCTGCCCTCGTAAAGCCTGGGAAAGCGACACTTGCCAATTCGGGAGTCTCTGCATCGGATGTCAGCTTCACCGTCTTGTTTGTTTCGGACGAATTGAATTGCTCCCCGCCCGAAGTGAGTTCCTGCCAGAGGGTACCGGTGAAGTTCTCGATAATAGTCGAACTGCCGTCGATGGTCACCCATGCATCCTTGACGATATTGCCGCTCGCGTCGCCAATGAAATAGCCACTAAAGTTCGAGTCATAAACGGGCTTGCCACCTTCCGGCTCGATGACAGTGCCGACAAGTCCTTCACGATAGCCAACAGAAGCATACTTGCCATAGCCTCTGAGCTGTGCTTCGGGACTGTTGACGCTTAGGCGTCCCATTGCCATAACACCAACACCCAAGGAAGAAGTACTATTAGAAGCTTCCACCTTGACCGTATCCTCGACAGTAATGTCCTTTTGTCCATAGAGCGCGACAGCCAAACCTGAACTGCGTGACGATGTTACCGTCAGCTCTCCGTTACCGGCAATGTGTGACGATTCAGCGAGATACACAACTGCTTCGGCCGATCCAGACAGTGTGTTGGTGCCTTGAACATTGATGGTCAGATTCGGCACTTCACTTTGAAGGTTGCTGAGAGCTGCTCCGTTAAGTGTCAGCGTACCGCCCACGTAGCTCACTGTCCCGTCCATGAAGACGTCGTCCTGAATGAGGCTGTTGATCTGCGTACCGTTTACCATAATCGGATACCTTTCGCCGCTGACAGTCACCGTACAGGTTGCAGTGAAGTCTCCGGCTGTAGCTGTGATGGTTGCCGTCTCGCCGATAGCGTCGTCGCTAAGTGTCACCTTGCCTGTTTCGTCAACCATGACATTGCTATTGTCGGACGACCAAGTGATTGGCTTCTTCTTTGCATTTGCCGGAGTGAACACTGCCTCGAGCTGTGCCTCGCCGAACAGCGGCTCAAGCGTTATCTCACTCGGATTGATGGCAATACCTGTAGGCTCAGGTGCCGTTACATAGAGGAACAACGCAGGACTGTTGAAGGTTATAGTTCGTCCAGCTTGCTTTGCACCATATAGTGCATGGAAACCTACATCGGTATTAGTTGTGTTCACCACAAGGATGAGTCCTCCGTCTTCGTCCTCATAATAAGACAACTCGGGAGGTGTACCGGTATTGTCAACTCCATCCTGCGAGTAGCTGTTAAGTGTGAACGTAATATCATCGGTCGATGCATTGACGGGAACATGCATCATAGGAATCTCAAAGGATGTTCCTGCAGGCACATACAGTGCGGGATAGTCGGCTCCATTAGGTGTATAGCCATTGGAAGCATAAATCCACAGCAAGTTGTAGGTGCCGTCCTCTTTCGACACAATAAACTGGGTGCGTTTATATACATTATTATATCTCATATCCACGTAATGTGCACTTTCAAGCGTAGAAGATTGAATGGCTTCGGTCGGTTTCGTGTACTTGACATAGAATGTCTTGTAGTAGGTGTCCGGATCCAGGATGCCAAATTCCCAGTCGTGTATTGCCTGTGTGCATGCAGCGTCGCGATAATAGGTGACGCGATTGTCCAGCAGCCAAGAAGAACCTAGAACACCTTGGAATCCAACGATGTCGCTGGGAACAGTGACAGCCTCAATCTTAATGACATGGTTCAAAGGAACTGTTGTAAAGCCGTTCACACCGTTCTCGATGGTCGTGTTTGTGGTCACATCAGTGAATTGAAGCATGATGTCCTTTATCTGGTCGGTGGTGCCGTAATATACCGAATTATAGAGAACAACCGAACCTGGCAATTGGGTTGCCGTCTCTTTCCAGCGGGTATAGACATAGTTGACTTGTCCTGTAGTTCCCGACAGACGGAAGCTGGTAGATGTCGATGACTCGGCATTTGCCCAGTCGGCTTCTGTGAAACTCTGCACATCCTTATATGTCGTGAGCAGCAGGTATTCCTGCGACGGATTATTGTTGGTCACCCAAACATAGTTCGCTCTGAAGGCAAGTGTCGGTTTTTCCGGTGTTACGGTGTTGGCTCTCTTATAAACAGGCACACTTTCCGTTTGGAGCGAGTAATAATGACTGTCGTACATGAAGACTGCATAGATGTTCTTGTTAATATCGGCAGGCTGAATGGTATACGTTGTCATTCCATCATAGTTAATATGTTCGGGAGAAGTAGTGTTTCCCTGGGCATCCACAGAAGTGCGCCACCAATATATGCTCATGTAGGCGTCGGGGTTGCTGACGGGCTTGTTAATGAATTGGGTAATGATGTCCGGCACATTGAAGTGGATAGTTTGGCCGATAGTGTAAGATCCCTTGTCAAAGCAACCTGTCACCGAGGTGGAAGCTGTTTGCTCGTTGTAGTAACGCAGGTCTGGACATGTAATCTTCACTCCATGGGTAATATTTGAACCGTTATACTTGAAGACATAAGCGCCATGGATTATGTTATCTTCTTTATATACGTTAGTCTCACCAATGGAAAGGTTGCTCACGTCGTGGATGTCATTAACAGTATAAGGGCAATCAACAATAAATGCGTTCTCCAGAGGGTTCAATTGTGATCCTGCATATTTAGCGAACGGTGCCTTTCCGGTGGTATAGGCCTCGTAGGTGCCTGCGCCCATATGGATTGTCAACGTGCCATCCACCCATACTGCATGGTATCCGTCGGAACGTGCCTTTGCATAGAACTTGTCGGCTTTGAGCGAGAAGTCGCCGCGGCAGACAATAGCCTCGTGGCTGGCGTTGACGGTAAAATCGCTGTTACCGTCAATGGTGAGGTTCTTGACACGTATGCCGCTAAATGATGCACCCACATTGATGTTCACCTTGGCATTGTTGAACGTGGCATCGGCGTATTCATTATAAATGGCAACTTGTGAACTGTTGATGTTTAATTCACAGTTTGTGGCATTAATCCACCTAGCCTTTAATGCAGCGTTAAATTCACCAAAATCGCTGTCCCATGTGCCACCGCTCTGGTTGATGGTGAGCTTGCCGCCAGTGATCTGGGCATTATATACAAATAAACCCTCGCCATCACGTGACGTCAGGTTCACCTCGCCACTTTCCATAATAAAGTCCTGTACACCACTGGCGGCCATCTGAGGTGCCTGATAAGCAACGCAATGTTCTCCGCCCCAAGCATTCAATACGGGATTGCTGCCGGTTATTTTCAATGTCTGGACCGATTCTATAGCGACGCACTGACCGGAAACACTTACGTTTGCATTGTTGATGATGAACTCGTTGATTTCACCCTCTATAGCAACACCATAGCGAATGTCCCAGTCCTTTCCATGACGGGCTACGAAGGTTGCATTACAGTTGGTCACCTTCAGGTCGCCGCCGCGCAGCCAAACGCCAATATTCAAGCCAGTGACGTAGAGCGTTCCGTTTCCACTCACGTCAAGGCTCTTCGCATCAATGGCGGCCTGTCTGCTTCTGTCTTGATCGACCATAAGTTGAGCTCCATTCTGAAGAATAATCTTGAGGTCGTAGTCACCACCAGTAATTTCACGCAGGTACCAGTCCTGGTCGACGGTAATCGTTGTAGTGCCATCAAGATATACACGCTGTGTGCCAAGTTGTGAAACAGTGAGGTTTCCCGAAATGGCACTTGCCCTGCCTGGGCACAATGCAAGCAGCAACAAAGTCAATAACCCCATTGCATGCAATCTGGAATGTAAAATTCTGCTCATAACAAACAAGTATTAAATGGTTACGTAAATAATTAAAGTATCTGTAAAGTATCTCTGCCTAAAAACAACATGCCCGCACACAGGAAGTTCTTCCTTGCATGCGGGCACGCCACTATATTATAATATTATAGAATGATTG
>JAFYYO010000276.1 GCA_017557475.1 Bacteroidaceae bacterium | reverse complement strand
TCTCGCCAGAACGACCTCAGTAAGTCGAAGCCCAGCCAAATCATCAAGCTGAGCATAGATGGAAGGATACAAATCCTAAGGAAGTAGGCATGAACATTCGCAACTCCATAGCTTGTCTTATTCGTTGGCGGCGCAGACATTTCTCCGACAACAGTTTCGTCCTGCTCATCAGCTTCCTTGTCGGCATCTTTACTGCGCTTGCGGGCTTGCTCTTGAAGTGGCTTATCGCTCAAATAGAGCACCTTTTGACGCAGGAGTTCGTCGTGACGGGAGCCAACTGGCTGTACCTTGTTTATCCCGTTATCGGCATTTGGTTGACGATGCTCTTCATCAAGTATGTGGTAAGAGACGACATCGGACACGGAGTTACCAAGATTCTCTTTGCGATTGCACGTAAACAAAGTCGCATCAAACCACACAATACCTGGAGTTCCATCGCGGCTTCTGCCATCACAATCGGCTTTGGCGGAAGTGTCGGAGCTGAGGCTCCAATCGTTCTAACCGGTAGTGCGATAGGAAGTTCGCTCGGTCAGCTTTGCCGATTGAGCAACAAATACATGATGCTTCTTGTGGGTTGTGGAGCCGCAGGAGCAGTTGCGGGAATCTTCAAGGCACCCATTGCGGGACTGGTCTTCGTGCTTGAAGTGCTGATGATCGACTTGACGATGACCAGCCTTCTGCCTTTGCTTGTGACGAGTGTTACGGCTGCGGGACTCACTTTCGCCATTTCCGGTACCAATCCCATCTTTGAGTTTCATCTGCAAGACGCTTTCACGGTCAATCGCATTCCTGCCTATCTGGCTCTGGGAATCGTTTGTGGATTGGTGGCGCTCTACTTTACGAGGACGATGAATATGCTCGAAGGCGTCTTCCGAAAGTTGCAAGGTCGCTACAAGAAGTTCCTTTTGGGAGCCGTTATGCTGAGCCTTCTCATCTATCTCTTCCCGTCGCTTTATGGCGAAGGTTACGATTTGATTACTCTTCTCCTTAATGGAAACGGGCAGAGCGACTGGAATACTGCGATGGATAGGTCGCTTTTCTATGGTAGCGACCACTTGCTCATCTACCTCTTCCTTATTGTTGTCTTTAAGGTTTTTGCTTCGACGGCGACCAACGGAGGCGGTGGTTGTGGCGGTATCTTCGCGCCTAGTTTGTTCCTGGGATGTATTTGCGGCTTCATCTTCTGCAGACTCTGGAACACTTACGACCTGCTTGGTATAGACATTCCTGAACGCAATTTCGCCATGCTTGGCATGTGTGGATTGATGAGTGGAGTCATGCATGCGCCTCTCACAGGCATCTTCCTAATCGCTGAACTAACAGGTGGTTATGCCCTTTTCATGCCTTTGATGATTGTCGCAACTGGTTCCTACCTCACCATCAAATCGTTTGAACCTCACAGTATTTATGCGATGAGGCTTGCGCAAAGAGGTGAACTCCTCACTCATCACACAGACAAATCCATCCTGACCCTGATGAGTATGGATAGCGTGATTCAGCATTACGACCAAGTTCTCTACCCAGACATGAACTTGGGAGACGTCGCGTCGCAGGTTTCGAACAGCAGAAACCACGTTTTCCCTGTGGTAAACAAGCAGATGCAGTTCGTCGGAGCCGTCTATTTGGATGATATCAGGCACCTCGTCTTCCGCACAGAATTGTACAGAAACTTCGACGTTTCAGGGCTCATGAAACAGCCCGAGGCCCTGCTTTCCGTGAATGATACGATGGATGTGGTGGTTGGAGCCTTCGACAGAACAGGTGCTTGGACGCTTCCCGTCGTTGATGAAGACGGCATTTTCGTGGGGTTCATACGCAAGAGTACAGTCCTCACAGTCTATCGTCAAATGCTTGCCGACCTCTCGAACGACTAATTATCGGCTCTCACTACACGTAATCCCTTCCAACTAAGCGTGTTAAGTAGCCAGTACCTACGTGCCAGTAC
>JAFYYO010000275.1 GCA_017557475.1 Bacteroidaceae bacterium | reverse complement strand
TGTGATGTTGCCTGTTTCTTCACTCACCACAATCGCAAGGGCGTCAGTCTCTTTGCTGATGCCTTTTGCCGCTCTGTGACGAAGGCCGAACTCCTTGGGAATGTCGAGGTCGTGACTAATGGGCAGGATGCACGAAGCTGCCGCAATCCTTCCGTTAGCAATCACCATAGCACCATCGTGAAGAGGACTGTTCTTGAAGAAGATATTCTCGATGAGCCGTTGTGTTATCTTGGCATCCACCTCTTCGCCTGTTCGCATGAATTCTCCCAAGGGAAGGTCGTTCTGCAGGACGATAAGGGCTCCCACATGTTGCTTGCTCATGTTCATACAAGCCATCACAATGGGGAAGATTGTCTCACGCTCATTACGGAACTCGCTTGCATTCTTGTGCTTGTCGAGTCGGAAGAAACGCATGAAGCGATGTGCCTGATTCTTTGCTCCGATGTTGTAGAAGAAACGTCGGATGTCTTCTTGGAACAGGACGATAATGGCAATTGCGCCTACGCTCACCAGTTGGTCGAGGATGCCGCCAAGCAGCTTCATCTCGAGCACCTTGCTGATGATAATCCAAAGGCTGACGAAGAGCAGGATGCCGTAGAAGATGTTCATCGAGCGTGACTGCTTCATCACTTTGTAGCAATAGAAAAGCGCGAGTGCTACAAGAAAGATGTCGATTATGTCTTTGAAACTTATGTTAGGCAAGTTCTTTGAATTTTGAATTTTATAATTTTGAATTTATCTTGATACATTCCATCGCTTCCCTGACTTCGTGCACTCGAAGGATGTGAGCTCCTTTCTGCAAAGCGACTGTATGCAGGACTGTTGTGCCGTTCATGGCTTCGTCGGGAGTCGTTCCAAGCAACTTGAATATCATGCTCTTATGGCTTACTCCGACAAGCAGGGGGCAGTCGAGTTCGTGCAGGACTTCGAGGTTCCGCATGAGGATGTAGTTCTGCTCGAGCGTCTTGCCAAAGCCGAAGCCTGGATCGAGGATGATGTCGCAAACGCCAAACTCGTGAAGTTGCTCCACCTTACTGCCTAAGTCTCGCAATAACGCTGCCATAAATGCCGCATCATCCGTGTCGTGAATGGCTTTATTGTGAGTCAACACATAAGGCACTCCGAGTTCTGCCACAGTCTTGAACATGTCTTTGTCAAGCTCGCCTTCGCTGATGTCGTTCACAATCTGCACACCAAACTCCTCGACGCACATCTTGGCAACATTTGCTCGGAAAGTATCCACACTCACAATCGCCTTTGGAGCTTCTTCTCGGACGATAGAAAGCGCTTCCCTAAGCCTTCGCATCTCCTCTTTCTCGTCGGGAGCAGTATAGCCGGGACGAGTGGAGCAAGCCCCTACATCCACGATTGTAGCGCCTTCCGAGAACATCTTTCGTGTGCGCAGACGAATTGCCTCGGCTCCTTCGTCATGCTGATAGAAAGAGTCGGGCGTAGCATTCAGGATGCCCATCACGACAGGCTGTTCCAGCGAGAGCAACTCGCCGCCAACGTTGATGCTATATGGTTGTGTTTCGTGCACAATATGCTAAATCTCGCACAAAGATACAAAATAATTGTGAATTATGAATTATGAATTGTGAATTATTAGTACCTTTGTGCTGTAAAACGAAAAAAGATTATGAATACAGAGGAATTATATGCCATTTATCTGGCGCATCCCGTTGTGACGACAGATAGTCGCAAGTGCCCCGAGGGAAGCATTTTCTTTGCTCTCAAGGGCGAGACGTTCGACGGGAATCAGTATGCAGTTCAAGCCCTCGAGAAGGGCTGTGCCTATGCCGTAGTTGACAATCCTGAGATAGCAAAACAAGACGAGCGAATCGTCCTCGTTCCCGATGTCCTGAAAGCCCTGCAGGAGCTGGCTGCGCATCATCGGAGAGAGTGGGGAAAGACGGTTCTGGAGATTACGGGAACCAACGGCAAGACGACTACGAAAGAACTCATCAGCGCAGTTCTTTCCGAGGGCAAGCAAGTCCTCTTTACCGAGGGCAACCTGAACAATCACATCGGAGTGCCTCTCACCTTGCTTCGCATCAAGCCCGAGCACGATATTGCCGTCGTCGAGACGGGAGCCAATCATCCTGGCGAGATTGCAGACCTTTGCCATGTTGTGGAGGCAGACTTTGGACTCATCACGAATGTCGGGCGTGCCCATCTGGAAGGCTTCGGCAGCTTCGAAGGCGTGAAACGGACGAAGGGCGAACTTTATGACGACCTTCACAAACGCGGCAAGAAAATCTTCCTCAATGCTTTCGACGAAGACCTCTTAGAGATGGCTCAGGAGCGTGGCTTTGCCTTGTGGGAGGATGCTCTGCCATACGTCGAGGGGCGTGTGAGCAAAGTGACGCCCTTTGTCGAGATGCAATGGCGAGCAGAAGACGAGTCTCCTTGGCAGACGGTTCAGACGAATCTGATTGGGGCTTACAACATCGCCAACCTGCGGGCAGCAGTCACCATCGGACTCCATTTTGGCATCACTCCCGAGCAGATAAATCATGCTCTCGAGACCTACCAGCCCACCAATAGCAGAAGCGAACTCAGGCAGGTCGGAAGCAATCGTCTCATCGTGGATGCCTATAACGCAAACCCATCGAGCATGTCGGCTGCCCTGACGAACTTTTCCTTCTTTGAAGACAGGCATAAGATGGTGATACTCGGAGATATGCGAGAACTTGGAGCAGAAAGCCTTCAAGAGCACAAGAAGATAGTCAGCAAGCTTGCTGAGATGGATTTGGAGCGCATTTGGCTCGTCGGAGAAGAGTTCGAGAAGGCAGTTTCCAACTCATCGTCTCATCAACTCATTAACTTATCAACTTTCAATAGTGTTGATGAGGTGAAGGCTGCTTTGAAGGAGGAACCCATCACGAACTGCACCATTCTCATCAAGGGCAGCAACTCGACCAAGCTCCATCAGTTGCCCGAAGCCTTTGAGTACCTTACTTCGTAAACGTAACATGTGATATTGTCCTATGAAAAAGATTGTTTTTGCTTTTGTTTCTTTGTTCGCTATATGCCTCAGTATTAAGGCTATGGGCGAGATTAAGCAAGTGCCGTTTACCGATGTGCAGGTGAAGGACCTGTTCTGGAAACAGCGTCTCGATGTGATGCGAAACACGACGATTCGCTATGCTTTCCAGAAGTGTGCGGATGCCGGTCAATTGCGTAACTTCGAATATGCTGGCAAGATTGTGAGCGGCGAGGCTCAAGTGGGCGACTTGACATTCCAATCGGGTAATCCCTACGACGATGCCGAGGTCTATAAGGTGTTGGAGGGTGCTTCTTATGTGCTAACGACTCAGGCCAATGCTAGCCTCGAGGAGTATTGCGATGAAGTTATCGACCTTATCTGCTCTGCTCAGGAACCCGACGGCTATCTGCAGACGAACTTCACCATACATAACCCTTTGCACCCATGGTACAACGGGGAAAAGTGGACGAGTGACTGGAACCTCTCGCACGAAACGTTCAACGTGGCAGAACTCATCGAGGCTGCGATTGCTTACTATCAGGCCACGGGTAAGGATAAACTGCTGAACTGCGCCATAAAGGCTGCGGACAATATGCTCGACGTTTTCAACGAGGACGGCATCAAGATGGCTCCTGGTCATGCAGTTGTCGAGATGGCGTTGGTTCGCCTTTATGAGTTGACGCGAGTGGAGCGCTACCTGCAAGGCTGCAAGTTCTTCCTCGATTGCAGAGGCATCCGTCAGTTCGACCCGACAAGCAATGACCAACGTGTGAACGGCAAGTACTGGCAAGACCATCTGCCTGCTGTAGAGCAAAGGACTGCCGAAGGTCATGCCGTTCGTGCAATGTACTTCTATAGCGGCATGGCGGATTGGGTGCGCTACTCTGGAGATCAGGCTTACGAGACGGCAGTAACAGCCATTTGGGACAACATAGCCAGCAAGAAGTTCTATATTACTGGTGGCTTTGGCGCTCGCGACAATAACGAGGCTTTCGGCGAGGATTACGAGTTGCCCAACGCTTCTGCCTATTGCGAGACTTGCGCTTCAGTGGCTGGCAGTATGTTCAACCTTCGTATGTTCCGCCTTCATGGCGAAGGCAAGTACATCGATATGCTCGAGCGAGCATTATATAATACTGTATTGGATGGCTACGGCATTGGTGGCAAGAATTTCTACTATCCGAATCGCTTGGCTTCGACCAGTAGGGGAGATGCTAGACCCGAGTGGTTTGGTACGAGTTGCTGCCCGACAAATCTCTGCCGACTTATTCCTTCTGTCCCAGGCTACATCTATGCTACCGACGATGATGCACTCTATTGGAACCTCTTTGTGGCAAGCACGGCGACGGCAACTGTTGGCGATGCCACATTTGGCATAACCGTAACTGGCTCATATCCTTATAAAGGAGAGATGAAGTTGACATTTACAAGTGTAGAGGGACAAGGAGCTGGGAGCAAGACGCTGAAGGTTCGCATACCAGGTTGGGCAATAAACAAACCTGTAGAGAGTGACCTCTATAGTTATACGAACCCAACTACGACGCCTGTCGTCATCAAGTTGAATGGTGAAGAAGTTGCTTATACGGTTCAAGATGGCTATGCCTTAATCGAACACGATTGGGCGGCAGACGACTATGTGAATGTCTCGTTTCCGATGGACATCCATCAAGTTATCTCGAATGCGAACTTGAAGACCAATGCGGGGCTCTGCTCTTATGAACGAGGGCCGATTGTCTATTGCGCTGAAGGTGTCGATAATGGAGACAAACTCGACAACCTTTACATTCCTGAAGGAGCCACTGGAAGTGCTGCAACTGCGCCTTCAGCTATCTCGACGCTCTTCAAGGGAGGCATTCAGCAACTTCGCTTGAACGGCAAGTCAGTTACCTTGAATGGCGATGAGGTGGAGACGAAAGATAAGGTCATCCGCTTGATTCCCTACTTTGCTCGAGCTCATCGTGCAGCCTCTGCGATGCT
>JAFYYO010000030.1 GCA_017557475.1 Bacteroidaceae bacterium | reverse complement strand
TGGAAGAAACACTAAACCTCATCGAATATGATTCTCAATTATAAAGATGTCGATATCTATCAGGACGAGCATCTTGTCCTCGAGAAAGTGAACTTCTCGGTGAAAGAAGGCGAAATGGTCTATCTGACAGGTCCTGTAGGCAGTGGAAAGTCTTCGCTGCTCAAGACAATCTACGGCGAACTGCCCGTCGAAGGAGGCAAAGCAGAAGTGCTCGGCTTCAATATGGGCCGCTTCAAGACAAAGCATCAGCCTGCTCTTAGAAAGCAGATGGGCATCGTCTTTCAGGATTTCCAGTTGCTAAGAGACAGGACAGTACATCGCAATCTCGACTTCGTGCTTCGTGCTACAGGGTGGAAGAAGAAAGCTGATCGAGAGAAACGAATCGTTGAGGTGCTTGATATGGTGAAGCTTGCCGACAAGAAAGAGAAGTTCATCTACGAGCTTTCGGGTGGCGAGCAGCAACGAATCGGCATTGCCCGAGCTATTCTCAACAACCCGAAAGTCATCCTTGCAGACGAACCGACAGGCAACCTCGATGCCGAGAACGGTGAACTCATCTTGGCTCTGCTCGACGAGATACGTCGTCAGAACAATACCGCGATTATCCTCAGCACACATAATATGCAGTGGCCCGAGTATTTCCCGGGTACTGTCTATCGTTGCGTCGATGCAAAACTTATTAACTCACAAGCTTAAAAACTCATAAACTAAGACATGAAAGTACTGAAGTTTGGTGGCACTTCCGTAGGGTCACCGCAGAGAATGCAAGACGTCTCTAAGCTTATTACCGAAGACGGACAGACCAAGTTCGTTGTTCTCTCAGCTATGTCTGGCACGACTAATACTTTGGTGGAAATCTCCGACTATCTTTATAAGAAGAATCCCGAAGGAGCGAACACCATCATGAATCAGCTCGAACAGACTTACGCAAAGCATATTGACGACCTCTATCATACTGAGGAAGCCAAGCAAAAGACGTTGAAGTTTCTGCATGATGAGTTCGATTATCTGCGCTCCTTCACGAAGGTTCACTTCACTTCTTTCGAGGAGAAAGTCATCTTGGCACAAGGCGAGATAATAAGCACCAACATGGTTGCCAACTATCTTCAGGAATGCGGCATCAAGACATTGCTCATCAACGCCCTCGACATCATTCGCACAGACAAGAATGCCGAGCCCGACATGAATTACATAAAGGAGAAGATCTCGAAGGTTCTCGAGGCTCATCCTGACTATCAGATCTATTTGACGCAAGGCTTTATATGTCGCAATGCCTATGGCGAGATAGACAATCTGCTTCGAGGCGGTAGCGACTACAGTGCTTGCCTTGTTGGTGCAGCCGTTCAAGCAGAAGAGATTCAGATTTGGACGGACATCGACGGCATGCACAACAACGACCCTCGATTCGTAGAACATACGGAGCCTGTACGTCAACTCTATTTCGAAGAGGCTGCCGAACTTGCTTATTTTGGTGCGAAGATACTGCATCCCACTTGCATCCAGCCAGCAAAGTTCGCAAGAGTTCCTGTTCGCCTGCTCAATACGATGGACCCAAAAGCTCCTGGAACCATTATCAATAACGACTTCCAACGGGGCACAATCAAAGCCGTTGCAGCTCGCGACAACAATATCTGCATCCAGATAAACAGCAGCCGAATGCTCTTGGCATACGGCTTCCTGCGCAAAGTCTTCGAGATCTTCGAGACATACAAGACCAGTATCGACATGATTTGCACCAGCGAAGTCGGCGTGAGCGTTACCATCGACAACCGCAATCACTTGACAGATATCGTCAACGAACTGAAGAAGTATGGTACTGTCAGCGTCGAAGAGGATATGTGCATCATCTGTGTTGTGGGTGACTTGGAATGTGGTAATGTTGGTCTCGAGACAAAGGCATGCCAGGCTCTCAAAGACATTCCTGTTCGCATGATCAGTTATGGAGGTTCGGCTCACAACATTTCGTTCGTGGTTAAGGCAGAAGACAAGAAGCGCACACTACAAGCACTTAGCGACACACTTTTCAATTAGGATAATGGAAAAAAGATTGTTACAGGACATGAAAGGGGGCTTCGAGAAGATTCGGACGCCCTTCTATTACTACGATTCGCAGTTGCTTGCCGAGACGCTTGCTGCTATAAAGAATGAGACGGACAAGCACGAAGGATGGCATCTGCACTATGCTATCAAAGCTTGTGCTAATCCGAAGGTTCTTCGACTGATTCAGCAAGCAGGTTTTGGCTGTGACTGTGTGAGTGGCGGCGAGATAAAGACATGCTTGGAGAATGGCTTTCCTGCCGACGAGATTGTCTTCGCAGGAGTGGGCAAAGCGGATTGGGAGATTGAACTCGCCCTCGAAGCAGGCATCCAATACTTCAACGTCGAGAGCATTCCCGAACTTGAAGTCATTGCGGAGATTGCCGCTCGAATGAACAAGGTTGCAGACGTCAGTTTCCGCATCAATCCCGATGTCGGGGCACATACGCATGCGAACATCACGACTGGACTTGCCGAGAACAAGTTCGGCATTGCCAAGGAGGACATGATTCAGGTGATTCGATTGGCTCAACAACTGCCAAGCGTTCATTTCGTAGGCTTGCATTTCCACATCGGAAGCCAGATTCTCGAGATGGATGACTTCGAGGCTTTGTGTTATCGCATCAATGAACTTCAAGACCAACTCGATGCAGAGGGCATTGCGGTCAAGAACATAAATGTAGGCGGAGGCTTGGGCATCGACTATGAGAACCCTGATGAGAATCCGATTCCCGACTTCAAGTCATACTTCGAGACATACGCCAAACTCCTGAAGCTTCGCCCAGGTCAGCGTCTTCACTTCGAGCTTGGCAGAGCTGTCGTGGGTCAATGTGGTTCGCTCATTACTCGTTGTCTCTACATTAAACAGGCTGAGCAGAGGCAGTTCGTTATCGTCGATGCAGGCATGACCGAGTTGATTCGTCCTGCTCTCTATGGAGCACAACATAAATTGCAGAACCTCAGCAGTAAAGAACCCTTGCAGACCTACGACATTGTCGGTCCTATATGCGAGAGCAGCGACATTTTCGCGACGGATTATCAACTGCCAGAAACCAAGAGAGGCGACATCCTTGCCATTCGTTCAGCTGGGGCTTATGGCGAAACAATGGCGAGTCAGTACAACTGTCGCGAGTTGCCTAAAGCCTATACCACAGAAGAAGTTCTCCCTTAAATGAAGCGTGTCAGCATCATAGTCACTTGCGATGAGGAGCAACAGATTCCGCTCCGACGTCTTCTGCCCGAGTTGCTTTCTATGGTATATGGAGGCGAGTATGAGGTGATTGTCGTTGATAAAAAGCACGACAAAGACCTCGAAGAGTGGCTCGAGGAAATGGAGGCGAATCACTCTCATCTCAGCCACACTTTCTGCCCAGCCACAGCCAGAGGGCTTGATATCAACAAGCTTGCGATCACTTTGGGAGCCAAAGCTGCCAATTACGACTGGCTTGCCATCCTGCCTGTCGATGTTAAGACGGAGAACGAGAATTGGCTCAAGGAACTGACGAACTGGGCTGACGACGAGACTGAGGTTGTCGTAGGTCTTACTAATCGCAAACGTCGCTGGAGCTGGCTCAAATCCTACCTCTTCCGTCGTCGCTTTACCCTGTACCGTCCCACCTCTTCCATTATCCTTTGTCGCCGCTCAAGCCTGCTTCAAGGCAAAGCCTTTAAGTTGTCAAACCGCCAAATCATAAAGTTATAATGCAGAGCATTCCCTTCATTGCCTGGTGTCTTGAGCACTTGAACTACTGGGTCATCACACTTCTGATGGCAATCGAGAGCAGTTTCATTCCTTTTCCAAGCGAGGTTGTTGTGCCGCCAGCTGCTTATATGGCTGCAACTACAGGCGATATGAATGTCTTCCTCATCGTGCTTTGTGCAACCCTTGGAGCTATCATCGGCGCTCTGGTGAACTATGGGCTGGCTCGCTATCTCGGACGTCCTCTTGTCTATCGTTTCGCTGAGAGTAGGATAGGGCACATGTGCTTGATCGACAAAGAGAAAGTGGAGAATGCCGAGCGATACTTCGACGAGCATGGCGCTGTTGGAACCTTCTTTGGTCGTCTTGTTCCTGCAGTCCGCCAACTCATCTCGATTCCAGCGGGTCTGGCTCGAATGAGTCTAGGTCGTTTCGTCCTCTACACCACGCTTGGAGCAGGCCTTTGGAACTCCATCCTGGCAGGCATGGGCTGGTACATCGGGCATTACTACAGCGGTCAGCTCGAAGAGAAAGTCGCTCAATATAGTGGCGAACTGAAGATTGCGATGATAGCCCTTGGCGCCGCCGTCGTCCTCTACCTCGTCTATAAAGGCGTGAAGAAATAACCCTACTAGTAGTGTTTTTCAACTAGGCAGGGCTAGTTTGCCAACTAGGTACGTCTAGTTCGCCAATTAGCCACGTCTAATTTGCCAACTAGCCACGTCTGGTTTTTCTGCTAATCTTGTTATGACTTCTTGGCTTCTGCTTCAAACTCGCGGAAGAAGTTTGCCTGGTAGTGCCCTTCGCGATGCAAGGCACCATATTTCTGCATCAAGGCTTTCAGCTCGGCCCATGTGCCGTCGTTCAACGACTCGGCTTTGTGGCGCATGCAGTGCAGGTAGAGGGGTTGCATACGGATGCGATTGACTTGCTCGCGGATGTTGTCGCTTTCCGCCGCAGCCTTGGCTCTTTCGAGGATTTCAAAGGCTTTCTGAATGAATGCGTCGCTGTAGATTTCGTGGTTTTCGCGGATGTAGATGCCGTAGTGCACGTCGGGCTTGACGAGGCTTTGGCAGAGGTCGTAGTACGCCTTTATGTGTGGAGCGGCCTTTCCGTAGTAGTTCTTGATGAAGATGTTGACCAGCGAATCGACGTTTTGCTCTGGGTTCCAGAGGAGCTGGTTGACCGTCCAGGCTTTCATCTCGTCGAACTCGGCTCCTGCCGACTGGTATTGTGCCTCTTCGAAGATGCCGATAGCCTTGTTGTCGCCGAAGATTTTGATGTTAGGACCTAGCACTTGGAAGTTGGGCCAAGGCGCGATGTACTGGGCATAATCTACGATGTAGTCCCAAATGAACAGGTGCGGCGCTATCTCAGACCAGCCTTTGAGGTCGCGCATGAAAGCTTCGTTTTGCGGACAACCTGCATCGAGGGGATGTGCGAAGCAACATTCTATGCTACAGAGCCTTATGACGACATTCTCGCGAGGCTTGATGCCCGTGGGCGGTTGGCGCGTGTACTGATAGGCAAAGGTGCCGATGAACTTGTCGGGGAACTCGTCCTTCACGGCATCGGCC
>JAFYYO010000274.1 GCA_017557475.1 Bacteroidaceae bacterium | reverse complement strand
ACTCTCGGCAATATTCGCTGGTATATCATGGAAGGACAGCCGGAAGGCAACGACTTCACTTTCTATGGTATCGTGGCAGGATTGCAGGAAACTGAGTACGGCTATGCTTCAGCTAATGAAATGGCCAGTGTCTCCTATGATGCAAGTGAATACGGACTTGGCATGTTGAGATTTGAGCAGGACAAGCAATTCAAGCCCTGCACTCTCGCAGAGATTGAGGATGAAGAACTGCAGGCTTTCCTCTCCAGGCTTTATGACAAGGACTAATTGTATAACCCTTTATTATCGTAGAATATGAAGATTATCGTAATGGACAGCGCAAATGTGCGCATCGAGGTTTTGAACGTTCCCGACCACATGATTGACGAGGACATCGAGCAATTCTTGGCTGAACATGACTATTCATTGAATAACATTTCATGGATGGCGGCACCCATCGACTTTGTGCCGGTGCAGTTCCATGAATACGGCATCTGTCATTCGGACGGGGAAGAGTTGCACTTTGTCCGTGATGGAAAACTCAAGGACTTCTCAATCTATGACAGTGTGCAGGAGGTGAAACAACGTGAGCAGAAAGAACTTGCCGAAAGGCTCAGACTTCGTGGCGAAAAGGTGGATGATGGCTATGAATGGCACTTCGAGGGTGAATGTCCTATCGTAGCAGCTTACGACTATGAAGAGCCTTGTGATGTGGTTATCCTATCGGTGAGAGTTGACAAGGACGGATATTTCACCATCATTGGCGACGAGAAGAATGACCGAGGTTTTGAGCATGAGATTGATGTTGATGAAATCTTTGCTGGTCATGTAGACTTCATTATTGCAGAGATAGGAAAGTAAATCACTTTGGGGATAGGTGGCAAGAACGCTGCCTATTCCCAATAATCCCCAAGAATTATGAGACAGATATTTGTAGTTTACGAGACGGACGCTTGGCACAGCCTTAGCCACAGAGAGTGTGCAGGAGTATTCACGAGCAAATGGGCAGCCGTGAATGCCATCGTAAAGAACCATCGTATAGAGCTGGAGGAGTTCTTCGACGAGGACGAGATAGAACATACCTCAAAACGGGTCTTGGAAGCCGAAGCAAGGCGCAGACTCCGCAAGGAGCTGGAATTTGCCTACCAGACGCAGGGTTATGAGACAAACTATGACATCGAAGTATGGCTCATTAATGATTGGAGCCTATTATAACCATTAAACAGCAAGCGATATGACCAACAAGGAGCGTAAATCAATGATAGAGCGATGGGTGACGGACATCAATCCCAATGCTGTCCTACGGGCAGCGGATGCCAGATGTGGGGCAAGGTATGCTGTCTATGTGGTTCCTTCACCTGGAGATTTTGGGACTCGATGTACTGACTACCTGCCATTGGAGCAGCTGGAGCAGTATCTGTTAGGGGTGTTCTATGCCAATGAGTTTAATAAACGAATAGGCAAGAAGTCGGCTTAGTGGCTTGAAGTGGCGGCTTCGCCCTTCAGATCATCCCGTCTGAAGGGCGAAGTCACTATTCTATCAACTTTGTAGGGTCAGCTCTTATAGATTGACAGGAACTGTTATAGTTTCTCTGGCTTGCCATCGCTTGCGGTCGATAACAACTGTTTTCGCCCGTCATCAACTGTTATACTACGATGTACATTGCTGTCCACCGAAGTACATTTATAGTCCACTGAAATACACTTATAATCCACCGAAGTACACTGTAGTACACTGAAGTTCACTGAAGTACACTGAAGTACATCGGAGTACACTTTTATAAAGATCCTGTTTCCAAGTTTCCTTGTCGCCCGCGTGATTTCGGGAATCTTTTTCTGCGAAGTTACCGTGTCCCCTGCAATCTGCAAGTCGTGCCTTATGAACAATCTTCCTTTTCCTCAGAAAAGAGTATTCTTCATGTCAGACTTGGCTTTTTTGCATTGGCCACACTTCTGAAAGCAGAAAAATCTTCCCGATCACTTGGCCGAAAGGCTTCAAAGTTAGGGAAATAAAAGCTTTCAAGCAACATGGAAAAAGTCAAGGTTTACATCAAGGGTCAAGAGGACAAGGAACTATATAGTTTCCTTCGCTATTATCCTATGCGAATTAAGAACGTAGGCATCGAGGACATTTTCTCACGTCAGATGGTCTATGACTTCAAATCCGGACTCCTTCAGCAGAGCATTGCCAAATGTGTAGCCAAGGAACTTGTGAAGAAGTACGGACGTAAGGTGAAGAACGTGGTTTTCTCCTGCATCCCTGCAAGTAGCCAAGAGAAGAACGAGGTACGCAACAAGGCTTTTTCAGCCCTCGTATGTCAGTTCTCGGGTGCCATTGACGGATATTCCCATGTCAAGGTATTGGGAGAGCGCACCTCAGTCCATGGAACGAAAGTCAAGAAAGAGACCCGTGAGCAGCGCATGAACGAGCAGAACGCCATCGAGGT
>JAFYYO010000029.1 GCA_017557475.1 Bacteroidaceae bacterium | reverse complement strand
GGACTTCCTGCCCACGAGAAAGTGTACCACATACTGGGCACGAACTGATCTCTCATCGAGACATAGAGTGCAGGATTGGCATTGACAATAGAGTCGAAGCGCTCCGTGCTATGCAGCAACTGGTCGTAGGTGATAGTGAGAGGCGAGAACTCATGCTTGATGCGTTGCTGGCGTTGGAGTGTGTAGTTGACGCCTCCACTCCAGGAAACTCGGCCGAAATACCTTGCTCGATTCTGCCAACGCGCTTGCAAATCGATGGCTGTAGTAGCGACAAACTTGCGACCTATCTTCTTCCCCAAGCCAAAGAAACGGAAGCGAGGATAGGACAAAGAGCCGCTCAATCCGTACTCATAAGAGTTGAAAAGCGACCTCTTTCCTTCGAGGTTGGCTCCTGTCTGCCATTCGTACGAGCCCCACAACTTGAGTGTGAGCGTCTCTGCTGCTCGGAAAGCATTCTTCTTAGAGAAGGAGAAGCTGGCACCAGGACCTACCTGTCCGCCCGTCTTGCCTGTGAGGTTGCCTTGGAACTCTGCATCGTAGGGCTTGTCGAGCGTGGCATTGACAACGATGTCGAGCGTGTCTTGCTCCTCTCGAGGCACATAGTTGATGCGCAGGGAAGAGAAGACATTCGTCGCCGCAAGCCGTTCCTGCATCAGTTCTCCCAAGCTCTGCTTATAAAGATCGCCTTTTCGGAAGAGCATCGAACGCCACACAGCCCGAGGTCGCAACAGGAATCCCTTGATTCCTTTTCCAGGAGAAGTCGTGCCCTCTTTACGTGTGAGAGGCTGACTATAGCCGAAGGAGTAGCCGCCTCGCATAGCCATGCTGTCCACTATCTGCCGTTGTCCATACTTATATATGTTTACGCGCGTGTTACCTATGTTATAAGGTTTCATCGCTTCATTAGGGGCAGTTAGCGATGGCTGCACTTGAAGCTTGACAAGCATGGGCGTCTGAAGTGTGTCGGCACGGAAGTTGACGTAGTCATTTCGCTGATAATAGTAACCCTGCTCACGCAAAGCGCCAACGATGCGGGTTCGCTCTGCCTCAAGATTAACCACACTGAAGGGGTCGCCACGATGCAACGGCGAGGGCTCAGAGCAGTTACTGATGATGCTGTCAGCCTGAGGTGGGAAGTTCATGTAACTGATGCTGTCCAAATGATAGACAGGACCTGGATGGATAGTATAGCGAACGCGTTCCTTCAAAGAGTCTCGCGAGTCGGGCACCGTCTCGAACCCCGTCTCTGCACGGAAGTAGCCACGACTGCGAAGAGTATTCTTCGCGACGGTAGAACGTAAACGGGGATTGACATTGCTCATCAAGACAGGCGAAGCGGCAAAGTGATTGAACATCCACTTCCCGAAACGATGCTTGCTGCCTGCATAGCGGTTATAGATAAGGAGCTTTATGGGGAAGGGATGCGTCACGAAACTGCTACCCATGAAAGCACCGTTGGGAGCATACGAGAGCACGGCTTCCACCTCTTCCTTCGCTGCAGCATACGCGATTTGGTCTTTCTCGGATATATGACGAAGACTATCGCGTACAGCCTTCTCGTCCATGTCCTCCGACTTCAAGACAGAAGCATCGCCAGAAAGCAAACCCTCAACCGTCGTGTAGGCATCGGCCAGAGCCGTGATGACACCTTCCTGCTCTGTCTGCTTCTCTTTGGCTGGACCTTTATCGTAGTCGATACTCTTGATGCCACGATAAAGTGTCTCGCCCTCAGGCAAATGCTTTGTGAGGGTACATGCCGAAGCCAGCATGCAAAGCAGCAGAAGTCTTATATGTCTCAGTTTAAGGTTCATCGTTCTTTTCTGTCTTCCAAGTCGTTGATATTCAGGAGGCATGTTGCGTCGTCAAACATAACGTGTTACGATGGCAAACATAACGTGCTATGATGGCAAACATAACGTGTAATGATTGCAAACATAACGTGGCTAGTTCGTCAATTAGGTGTGTCTGGTTTTCTTTCGTCGCTTTCACTTTTCGGTTTCTCGATGCCCATAGGCTTCGGTTCTTGTTTCTTAAATATGAAGAGTTCGCTAAGTTTGTCGGCTTTCTTCCTGAGCACAATGCCGCCTCCCATCTTGGTGACCTGTCCTTCGAGCAACGACTCGTAGTTGCGGTCGTAGAAGAGGTTGACGTATCGCGACGCGCTCTTATCGAGGCGATACTCTATCGAGACATTGTCGATGATGGTTTCTCCTGTGTTGACAGCATCGCGTCCCGCACTGACTTTACCGCCGATGATGACACTGATGCGGTTGCCCCAGAAACGCTTAGCAAAGCTGAAGCTGTAGTCGGTCGTGTTCGAGCCAGTCTCGGAAGTGCCGCTTTGGATGCCGAAGTTCACATCTACAGTGCTGAGAGCCTTGCCTGCAATCTCGTTGATGGCACTCTGCAGATAGGCATT
>JAFYYO010000273.1 GCA_017557475.1 Bacteroidaceae bacterium | reverse complement strand
CTAATCTTTTTTTACTTGTTTGCTTCGATAAATGCGATTGCGTCAGCAACGGTAGAAATCTTCCCTGCCTTGTCGTCGGGAATGGTGATTTCGAAAGCCTTCTCAAACTCCATAATCAGCTCAACGGTGTCCAGAGAATCTGCACCAAGGTCGTTTGTGAAAGATGCTTCGGGAGTAACGTCTGCTTCATCAACACCCAACTTATCAACGATAATCTCTTTTACTTTTGCTTCAATTTCTGACATAACTTTATGTTTTGATTATATTAAATAATGTATTACTCTTTTGTTTTGCGGTGCAAAGTAAAGACATTTTGGCCAATTATGCAACACTTTAGCTCAAAAACATGTCCTTATATGCACATTTTAACTTTTTTTGTGCACTTAAGAAGCTTTATGTGCAACGAATTTTGTACCTTTGTACCCACTATGTCACAATATGCCGACGTCATACTGCCCTTGCCCTTGCAGGGAGTTTTCACCTACGCTATGCCTCGTGAAAGCGAGATTCAACCGCAGGTTGGGAGCCGCGTGATAGTACCTTTCGGAAGCCGAAAGTTCCATACGGCAATTGTGATGCGTTTGCACGACGAGACGCCTTCCTACCCCACAAAGCCCATCTCCGAAGTCCTCGACGCGAAGCCCTTGGTTTTGCCCGAGCAGATGCGCTTGTGGGAATGGATAGCGGACTATTACCTCTGTTCCTTAGGCGAGGTTTTCAAGGCTGCGCTTCCTTCTGGGCTCAAGCTCGAGAGCGAAAGTTCCGTACTTCTGAACGAAGATTGGGAAGCTGCCGAAGCGCCACTCACGCCAAGCGAAAAGAAGGTCTTGGAAGCACTCAGCTCGAAGAAGGGGAAGACGCTTGCAAGCCTACAGAAAGAGACTGGCGTGAAAGGCATCCTCCCTACCGTGAAAAGCCTACTGGATAAAGGCGCTGTACTGATGAAGGAGGAAATCCGTCGCACACGAAAACGCAAGACAAAAAAGGCAGAAGCAGACATTTCCCCGCTTCCCGAAGGGGATGCGTCTCCCCTGACTCCAGCTCAAAGCATTTGCATGCAGAACATCCTCGAGCAGTGGAAGACTAAAGACGTCTGCCTGCTTCACGGCGTAACGAGCAGCGGTAAGACGGAAATCTATATCCATCTTATGCAGAAGGCTATCGAGGAAGGAAAGCAGGTGCTCTTCATGCTGCCCGAGATTGTCTTGACGACTCAACTCACGGAAAGGCTTCGGCGCGTCTTCGGAGAACGCTTGGGCGTCTATCATTCCCGCTACCCTGACCGCGAACGTGTAGCACTTTACCAGAAGATGCTCTCCGACAGTCCCTACGATATCGTGGTTGGCGTACGTAGCAGTCTGTTTCTACCTTTCCAGAGGCTTGGCCTATTAATAATAGATGAGGAGCACGAGACCTCCTTCAAGCAACAAGACCCTGCGCCTCGCTATCACGCCAGAAATGCTGCCCTCGTTCTTGCGAGACAAGCTGGAGCGAAAGCCTTGTTGGGTTCTGCCACTCCAAGCCTGGAGTCGTACCATAATGCTCTTATCGGCAAATACGGACTGGTAACGCTCAAGGAGCGCTATGCTGGCATGCAATTGCCAAATATCGAAGTCATTGATACGAAGGAGATGCATCGGAAGAAGATGATGACTGGCGCCTTCTCTCCGCAGTTGCTTTCGCGCATTCGTCAGGCTTTGGAACAGCACAAGCAAGTCATACTCTTCCAGAACCGCAGAGGCTATGCGCCCGTCATGGAGTGCAAGGAATGCGGCTGGACGCCCAGGTGCGAGAAGTGCGACGTCAGCCTTACTATTCATCGGGGTTTCCGCCAAATGGTGTGCCACTATTGCGGCAAGACGTACGACATCCCTTCCGTTTGCCCCAGTTGCGAGGGCAAGAACCTCTCCAGTCGCGGCTACGGCACAGAGCGCATCGAGGAACAATTGCAAGCCATCCTGCCAGAAGCCCGTATCGCCCGAATGGACCTCGATACCACACGTTCGCGCCAGAATTATGAACAGATTCTTCACGACTTCGAGGAGGGACGGACTGACATTCTCATCGGCACACAGATGGTGACGAAGGGATTGGACTTCGACAGAGTGAGCCTCGTGGGCATCCTTTCTGCCGATCAGATGCTCTCGCAACCCGACTTCCGCAGCTATGAAAGAGCCTTCCAACTTATGGAGCAAGTTGCAGGCAGGGCGGGCAGAAAAGGCTCCACAGGTCATGTCGTGCTGCAGACTCGAGACGTCGAGAACGGGATTGTTCAGCAAGTGGTTCGCCACGATTACGAAGGCATGTATGCCGAGCAGTCGGCGGAAAGGGAATTGTTCCGTTATCCGCCCTTCTGCCGCGTGGTCTTCATCGGGTTAAAGCATCGTGACGAGAGCGTCGTAGAAAGCCTTTCAGCCGACTTTGCGAGCCTGCTGCGAAGAGTATTTGGCGAGAGAGTCCTCGGCCCCGACACGCCGCCAGTGAGCCGCGTACAGATGATGCACATCCGCAAGCTGATATTGAAAGTGGAACTCAGCGCCTCGATGACAGCCGTCCGCCAGCGCCTCATCGCCCTGCAGAAGCAAGTTCTCCAGATGCCCCAGTACCGCTCGGCACAGGTCTATTACGACGTGGATTGAGAAGAAAAGTAAAACCAATAACCAATATTCCAATATAGCATTGGTGCTAGCCTGTCAGTTTCCGATAGTTACCTTTTGCGGCAGGAAAGACTTATCGGTAGGCATAATCTAATTAATCTTATTTGACTTATATGACTTATACGACTTATAGGTCTTATAGAACCTAATCGCTCTGCAAATTTACGATTTCTTTTTCAAACTCCAAATACGTTTTACCATAAAAAGTGAGAAAGTGGGAAAGTGTCTTGTGGACAGGAATAGCTTTTTATGGTGAAAACGAGGAAGGAGGTAGATATATATAATATATATATAGATACAATATAATTATTATTATAAATTAAAACTCTAATAATAATCTTATAGTCTCGTCGTGTTACCGT
>JAFYYO010000272.1 GCA_017557475.1 Bacteroidaceae bacterium | reverse complement strand
GCTCTGTCGCAGGAATCAATAACGATAGGGCTAAACGAGACTTATCAACTCATTGCAACCATTCTCCCTGAAGATGCCGATGTAAAGGTTGTCGCATGGGAGAGCAGCGATGCCAGCATCGCAACAGTTGACGAGACGGGATTGGTGACGCCCGCCAGGCTCGGAAGTTGCACCATAACAGCTTCCACGATAGATGGCAGCGACCTGTCTGCGCAATGCCAAGTGAAGGTGGGAGATGATACACATGGCGCAGTAAACGGTCATGAATATGTTGACCTCGGATTGCCAAGCGGCACGCTTTGGGCAACTTGCAACGTCGGTGCGGAGACTGCTGAGGATTATGGCAACTATTATGCTTGGGGAGAGACTGATTACAAGACTGAGTATGTTTGGGACAACTACGTGCACTGGAAGAGGTCCGATGACTATCGTTACCTGACAATATATAGGTATTGCTTGAGTGAGCAATATGGCAATGTTGACAACCTGATTGAGCTTTTGCCGGAGGATGATGCAGCAACGGTGAACTGGGGCGAAGGATGGCAGATGCCAAGTGGTGAACAGATAGGTGAGTTGATGGACCTCAACTACGTCACCCGGACATTATATCCTTTCGATGATAATGACCCGGAACATCCTGCAGGCATATTGATTACGAGCAAGATAAACGGGAACACTATCTTCCTGCCTGCTGCAGGTCAATGGAGAAACTCGGATGAAGCCAGTGATGTGAACAATTGGGTTTACTATTGGTCACGCACGCTAAAGCAAGGCGACACTTCTGCTTACAACTTAGGGATAAAAGTAAGAGGATATAATGATTCTAACTCATCTAGTTCTCGCTGTTATGGCCTATCTGTCCGGCCTGTATGTGTTCAGGAAACACCATACATTTGGCCCATTACGAGTCTCGATATGACATCAACAGAGCTTGGACTTCTCGTCGGAGAGCAGGCATCCCTGGGTGTTAGGAACGTAGAGCCCTCGTATATTAACCCCCTAAAACTGGTTTATGAGAGTAGCGATGAGAGCGTTGCCGTCTATGACAAATTCACGGGATATGTAACGGGCGTCGGGCTAGGCACTTGCACCATTACTTGTCGCGTTACAGCGGATGGTGAGGCTGTAGGCGTGTGCCAGGTAACTGTCTCCGATGGCAATCCTATAACAATCGACGGCCACGAATTTGTCGACCTCGGCCTGCCAAGCGGTGTGCTTTGGGCAACGTGCGATGTCGGAGCAAGGTGGTTCGGAGACTATGGCGATTCCTTTGCCTGGGGCGAGACAGAAACACAGAGCAACTGGAACCCCTACTCATGGGAATTCTATAAATATAGTTGGAGCTCCTCAAGCAACACGTTGACGAAGTACTGTCCATTAAGCGATTATGGTTTCAATGGCTTTACAGATGATTTGACCGAACTTTTGGCAGAGGACGATGCCGCAACCGCTAACTGGGGCGCGGCATGCAAAACACCTAACAAAACTCAATGTGAGGAACTCGTTAACAGCGAGTATACTCAGATAAAGAGTACAACGATAAATGACGTTGTCGGTTTTAAGGTAATAAGCAAAGTCAACGGAAATGCTATCTTCTTCCCAAGGGAATGGGAAGAGACCTATAGTCGCTATTGGACAAGTTCACTCAACTCGGAGAATCCCAGTAGGTCATTTATAATGTACTTCTCGTCGGGTTCTTGTTCCGTCAGCTACAGTGATGATCGCTGTCGTGGTTATTTTATTCGCCCTATAGTAGTTCCAGACGATACAGACGAACATGAGTATATTGACCTTGGTTTGCCAAGCGGCACGCTTTGGGCAACCTGCAACATCGGAGCTGAGAATCCCGAAGATTATGGTGACTATTTCGCTTGGGGCGAGACAGAACCGAAGAATGAGTTCAGTTGGGGCAATTACCTTCTCGGTACAGGCTCTACGGCAGCAGACATGACGAAGTACAACGCTACTGATGGGGCGACGGAACTTTTGCCAGGAGATGATGCGGCGACAGTCAACTGGGGCCGCAACTGGCAGATGCCAAGCAAGGAACAGTTCGAAGAATTGCTCGACGAGAACAACACCACGATTACGAAGTATACGCATAATGGTGTATCAGGACGAATCATTGCAAGCAAATACAACAACAAGTTCATCTTCCTGCCGAATGGCGGAAACTATGGCTTCAGAGGCTTCGAAAATGCCGGCCAAAGTGGTTACTATTGGTCTCGTACACGCTACGCAACATATGCAAATGATGCACATCTTCTGCTGTCGCAATCAAGCAATATCATTTCAACTTATGGCTACCGTTTCAGCGGCAAGAACATCCGCCCTGTGAGGAAGCAGTAGATAGATAGGAAAATATGGTGGCAGGTTTGCTCTGATGCGGGTCTGCCACTTTTTTGTTTTAGTGCGTTCCCAGACACGCCACGCCTAATCGTCCAACTAGGCGTGGCTAGTTTGCCAACTAGACGTGCCTAATTTGCCAACTAGGCGTGCCTAGTTTGCAATCATAACGTGGCGTGTTTTGTGGAGCATCAGCATATCTTTTTGTCTTCATCTCTTTGTTGAATGGAATAAAAGATATATCTTTGCACTTCGAAGGCTGAATTATGACGAAGGAATTGCTGTCGAGAACGAATACTCTGGCTCTGAAGGGCATTGCGGCGATTGGGATTGTCGTGTTCCACATGTTGTTGGGATATAGGATCTCTCCTGTGTTCAATCTGTGGGGAGGACTTTTCGTTGCTGTTTTTCTTATTCTGAGCGGTTACGGGATTGAGGAGTCGTTCCGCGAGAATGGACTTAACGGCTTCTGGCAGAAGCGGTTGGAGAAGGTTGTATTGCCTTCAGTGTTCTTCGTTTGTGCCTATAACTATGTGTTTTCTTTTGTCTTTCCCGAGTACGGGATGCAAAGGTGCCTGAATGAGTTGCTGTACATCAGGCCGGCCTTTTGGTTCATCTTCTTTATCCTGAAATGCTATGCCGTCTATTGGATAGGAACGCGTTTCATGAGTGGATGGCTGCGTATGTCGTTCTTCGTGATATGCGCTCTTGTCTGCTTGAATACGGAGTCTCCGTGCGGTCACCTTGAAGCGGAGCAGTCGTTCAGCTTCCTGGCCGGTGTGTTGCTCTCGATGTATAAGGAGAGGTTGGAAGCCCTTTCGCAGAAGGGGATATGGCGGGTGACGCTTCTGCTATTGTTTATCGGAGCGGTCTTTTTCGGCCTGAAGTCCCTGCCGCCTTTGCATGCTTTGAAGTGGAGCATCGCCTACAACTATCTGCTCTGTCCTTTCCGCCTGTCTTGGGGACTGGCCGCCATTCCTCTGATGACAATGCTTCGTCCTGCTAAGAGTTCCTTGCTGAGAATTGCAGGGAAATATAGCCTTGAAATCTACATCGCTCACATCCCATTCATAGGCATGATAGTGGATGCCAGAAGCACAGCTGTCTTCTTTGCATGCTTCGCCGTAGCCTTTCTCATCCTGTTGGTTTACAGGTACTTCGTCGAGAGAAAGCTGAGGATGGCGGAGGTGCTGTTCATCGTCGTGAATGCGCTTTTCGTGGCAAAGTATTCGGCAAGAGTTATCGGGGAGAGAAGTCTGTATGTCACTCTCGCCGCCGTCGTCTGCTATTATGTCCTGCTCCGTTTGGTGATACCTTATTATATATATAGGGACAAGGGGCAGGAGACGTGGAGCAAGAGGGTTGCCTGGGGCATTTGTCTGCTTGCTTTTGTGGGGATGGTGGCAGTGCAGTATGCCGTCGATCCCTATAGTATTCAGGTAGATAGGTGGTCGGCTCTGCACTTCCCGATACAGAATCTTCTGTCGGGCGTCTACCCTTATAGTGCCAGCACACATTTGGGCGGAAATGCCTCGCCTTTCCCTGTCTGGCAGATACTGCACATTCCTTTCTATCTTTTGGGCAACGTGGGTCTCTCTTTCTTTGTGGCTCTGGCCCTGTTCATATGGAGTTGCTGGAAGACTCAGGGTAAGGACAAGGTTCTCATAGTCAGCGTGTTGCTGTGCTCGTCAGTGGCAGTCTGGTACGAAGCGACAGTCAGGAGCGACCTCATCACGAACCTGCTGCTTGTCGCATCAATCATGAATCTTGTGTCAAGAAAGTTGAGCCAGCAATGGATAGAGAAGCATAGGTGGTGGATAGCCTGTGCCGTCGGCTTGCTGGCGAGCACCAGAATGCTTGTGCTTATTCCCATCGTGGTGTTGCTTTTGCCGTACTTTGTCAGGATGAACTGGCGCAGACAAGTGGGTGTGACATTGCTTGCATTGGCAGTCTTTGTGCTGACCTTTGTCCCGTTCGCCCTTTGGGATTGGCAGGAATTCTACCATTTCCAGAACAACCCGTGGGCCTTGCAGACCAGGCAGGGCAACCTCTCGGACTTCATCCTCTTCGTGCCTCTAGCCATTTACTTGGCGATGACTCATCAAGAGCAAGCCTTTCGGTACTACCGAAATTGTGCCTTGATGCTCGTTGTCTTTGTCCTCGTCACATTTGTCCACAACATGTATCTGGGGTCGAACTGGGACCTCTTTTCTCCGACCTACGACATCACATATCTATCTACCGTTCTTCCTTTCTGCATGCTTGCCATTGTGGAGAAAGAGGCTGCATGACAAGAAATCGTTAGAATCATTTAACATTTCTCGTCTTTTATGCAATAAAATGTTAGCCTCGAACGTTATATTATCGTACGATAAAGTACGATAATAGTCCCGTAGATGATAACAGCATCGATAGTAACATATAATAACAACCTTTTGGACCTTGAAGGCATCCTGCGAAGCCTGCTTATTTCACCTGTCCAAAAGCTCTGGATCATAGATCATAGCGACACTTTCGACCGCCTGGAAGGAGAGCTTCAGGAGTATAGACGCAAGGATGATGTGTACCTCCAGCACGAAGGCCGCGGCTTCCAGATGGAATACATCAAGGAAGTAAACAAAGGTTATGGCACGGGTCACAATGTGGCTCTGCGCAAAGCAATAGAAGAAGGTAGCCATTACCATCTTGTTGTCAACCCTGATGTGTGGTTTGGCGCTGAGGTGATACCAGCCCTTTGGCGTCTTATGGAAGAGGACAAGACCATCGCTCAGGTAATGCCGAAGGTGCTCTTCCTGAATGGTTCGGTGCAATGTCTCGCTAAACTGTTGCCAACACCAGCAGATCTTTTCTGCCGATTCTTCTTGCCCGAAAAGCTTTTCGCCAAGAGAAACAACAGGTTCGAACTAAGGCACTCGGGCTACGACAAAGAGATGAACGTGCCTTTCCTGTCAGGTTGTTTCATGTTCTTCAGAATAAGCGCGCTCGAAAGCGAAGGCCTCTTCGACGAACGCTTCTTCATGTACATGGAGGACGTGGACATTACCCGTCGCCTTCACGCTAAGTATAAGACGATATTCTTCCCATCTGTCAGCATCTATCACAGGTTCAGCCGCCTGTCGTACCACAAGTGGCAATTGTCGCTGGCACACATGGTCAGCGTTGTGAAGTACTTCAACAAGTGGGGATGGGTGTATGATAGTGGTAGGAGACGCTTCAACAAAAGACTCCTGAAAAGCCTGAAAGCATATAACGAAGAATGAAGATGCGGAACGCCATAATTGTCTCCCTGTGCCTGTTGCTTGTGCCTTTAAGCATCAGGTCTCAGATAAATCGTCTGGGAAAGGATGTGCAGTATGGCGCAAGCCTGCGTGGCACCTTCGGCGAAGGAGACAATGCTCCCTTCTGGTTCACCAACAACAGATACGGCTTAGGAGCCCTCAAAGATAATACCTTCTTGGCTCGAACGTACATAAAGCGTAATGTTGAAGCGGACTCCTTGAGGGCTTGGCGCATCGGTTACGGAGCAGATCTCGTTGCAGGATATGGCAATCAATGTCAGTTCAGCATTCAGCAGGCGTTCGTGGATGTTCAGTGGAAGATGCTAGGCCTCTCCGTTGGACAGAAAGAGAGAGCATCAGAGCTGAAGGACGATGAGCTCTCTACTGGTGGAATGACGCTCGGCATCAATGCGCGCCCCTTGCCTCAAGTCAGATTGGAGTTGCCTGACTTCTGGGATGTGCCCGGCACCAAAGGATGGCTTGCCTTGAAGGCTCACATTGCTTACGGATGGTACACTGACAATAAATATCAGCGTGACAGGAATACAGCTAAACCGATCCTTTATACTCAGAACAGCTACTTCCACTCAAAGGCATTGCTCATAAAGATAGGTAACGAAAGGAGATTCCCTTTGACATTGAAGTGGGGATTGGAAATGGCTTGTCAGTTCGGTGGAAAGGGCTATAATGTGACAAGTTATCAGGGAGATAAATTAGAGCAGGGCGTCAAGCTCGGTGGCAACTTCTTGAAGGCATTTATACCAGGTGGAAGTGACGTGAACGATGACATCTTTGCCAACGCTGCCGGTAATCATGTGGGTTCATGGCATGCTCGCTTAGACTGGACAGGTCGGGGATGGAGCATAGGCGGCTATATGGACCACCTCTTTGAAGACCACAGCCAAATAGGCATGCAGTACGGCTTCTGGAAAGACATGCTTTTGGGCCTCGAAGTGAATCTCCCCAGGAATCGCTATGTGACGAGCTTCGTCTATGAACACCTCGGCACGATGAACCAGAGCGGTCCCATCTTCCATGATGCTACGGTGGAGAACCCACAACAGATAAGTGCCAAGGACTCCTACTACAACCACCACGTCTATGGCTCATGGCAGCATGCCGGCTTTATTATGGGCAATCCCCTTATCATGTCGCCGATATACAATAGCTATCTGGGTAAGCATCTAGGCGCAAATCTGAGAGGCGACCTCCACAGTTACTTCAACCGAGTCAATGCCCATCATGTCGGGCTCAAGGGCAATCCTACAGATTGGCTGTCGTGGAGAGCCCTCTATACCTACGAGAAGAATCTGGGCTCTTATGACCAACCAGTTATGGATCCTGTCAAGGGACATTTCCTGCTTCTCGAGGCAAGTTACAGGCCAACGCAAGTGAAGGGCTTGAGCATTACTGCGGCATATGGCCATAACCATGGGAGTCTGTTGGGGGAAGCCAACGGCGCTATGCTGACTGTGGCCTGGGATGGCTGGATACGCAAGACCAAGTAAGATGAAGATAAAGAACTGCATATTTATCCTTGTGGCGATGCTGATGATTGCCATGACGAGTTGCGACAAGTGGGATTGCAACGGCGACCTCGACGGCATGTGGCAACTGACGGAATGGCGCGACAAGGATAATAACGTGAAGGCAACCAAGCAGGATATGATATTCTACAGCTTCCAGTTGCAGATGGCAAGCTTTCGTAAGCGGAACGGTTTCCTTCGCACATCAATGAAGGCCAGCCCTGAGCAGATAGTTATCTACGACCCAATCATGTATAAAGGAGGCGGTCATGACGAGATACTCCCGATGTCGGAACTTGCTGAATTCGGCGTTCCGGAGGACGGCATCTTCTGGATAGAAGTCCTGACAGGCAGTTCTATGGTGCTGAAGACAAACATGCAGGATGTCTTCACATTCAGGAAATATTAAGGATTGCTAAAGCACAGAAAGAACATGGACAATACGATATTCCCTCTTATAACATCATTCATCTCGGCTGTGATTGTAACGGCAGTCGGCTTGCCTCTCATCATAAAGGCGTGTCGTTACTTTAAGTATTACGATTTTCCCGATGAGAGGAAGGTGCATCGCACTCCTGTGCCGCGTCTCGGAGGAATGATATTCATGCCTGCTGCTGTGGTTGGTCTTTTCGTGGCTTCGTGGACGCAGGTTCTGTTGGGAGGGGAGGAGTTCGTGTTTGGCGTTTCTACCATAGCCATGACGTTTGGCGGGCTAGTCATTTATCTGATAGGCTTCATCGATGACCGTGTCGGTATGAAGGCTTCCCATAAGTTTATCATACAGACTGTGGCAGCGCTCGTCCTGCCGATGTGTAACCTTGTCATCACAGACCTCAATGGCATCTTGGGCTTCCATCAGATTCCTTTCTGGGTAGGCTATGTGCTGACGGTAGTCATGATACTTACCATTGTGAATGCCATCAATCTGATAGACGGCATCGACGGCCTGTCCTCGGGACTGTGCATGCTGATATTGTTGGCCTACACATTCCTGTTTAAGGGAAATCAAGCCGAGGCCATAGCTTCGCTGGACGCTGCGATCGTAGGTTCGCTCCTTGTCTTCTGGTGCTTCAACATCTTCGGTAAAGTCGGTGGCTGGAAGATATTCATGGGCGATGCGGGCAGCCTTTTCCTTGGCTATGTCTGCGCTTATATGAGCATAAAGAGCCTGATGCCTCCTATCGCTCCTGAGAATTGCGGAGAAAAACAGATGCTTATTTCCATCACGTTGCTGCTCATACCCGTGCTCGATGTAGTGCGTGTAGCTCTGCAACGCCGCTTTACAGGACACGGCATCTTCGAGCCGGACAAAACCCATATCCATCACATCCTGATGAGTGTAGGACTGTCGATGCACGCCACGTTGGTTTGCATCATCTGTCTGTTCCTTTTGATTTGCATCATCAACTATGCTCTCTGGCAATGTCATTTCCCCATGCCGCTTATCGTGATGATGGATGTCGCCATCTATGTCCTTGTGTGGGGCGTGTTGATGTTGGCAAACAAATCTGAAACGGAATAAAGCATTCCCCCTTTCGCCGTTCCTGATTCTTGAAACGCAGGTTGCGTCTTTAGAAACGCAAGTTGCGCGTGTTCGGTTGCAGGCTGCGTTCGTAGAAACGCAAATTGCGATTTAAGAATCATCTGTGGCTCATCGGGAAATACAATAGGGTGACACAAAAAATGCTGCCTGCCAAGATGATTCTTTAGCAAGCAGCAATGTCGTTTGTTCACAAGTTCCGAGGGAACTTAATCCAGCGCTTCGTACTTTGATTGACGGCTCTTGAACTCGGGCACGATTTCCTTCATGATCTTCACAATGCCCATGTCGTCGTAGGTATAGCTTGCCTCGAGCAGACGCTCTTCGTTTCGGCAAGCTTCTTCATAGTCGTACTCCCGCACTTGGGCAACCATTATCTTGGGATGCTTAGTTGGGAGTGTGTGCTCGGCATCGTTGAGAACTTCTTCGTAGAGCTTTTCTCCGTCGCGCAACCCTGTGTATTCTATCTTGCAGTTCTTTGCTCCGCTCAGGGTTATCATGCGTTGTGCGAGGTCGGCTATGCGTACGGGCTTGCCCATGTCGAAGACGAAGATTTCACCACCTTTACCCATCGTGCCCGCTTCGAGCACGAGCTTACAGGCCTCGGGAATGAGCATGAAGTAGCGGATGATGTCGGGATGGGTGACGGTGACGGGGCCACCTTTGGCAATTTGTTCCTTGAAGATGGGGATGACACTGCCGTTGCTGCCCAGCACGTTGCCGAAGCGCGTTGTGACGAATTGCGTGCAAGCTGGCTTCCCGTTTGCTTGCAGGAAGGTTTCTGGCGTAGTCTCAATGGCTTTGTTAAGCGCTTGGCAGTAGATTTCGCAAATGCGCTTGGAGCAACCCATCACGTTTGTCGGGTTGACAGCCTTGTCGGTAGAAATCATCACGAACTTCTTTGTGCCGTACTTGACAGCGAGGTCTGCGATGACGCGAGTGCCGTAGATGTTGTTCTGCACAGCCATTGCGGGGTTGTCCTCCATCATTGGGACGTGCTTGTAGGCTGCAGCGTGGAAGACATAATCAGGTCGGTAGCGACGGAAGATGTCCTCCATGAAGCTCTGATTGGTAATGCTTGCCACGATGGTATGGCATTTGATGTTAGGGAACTTCTCCTGCATCTTGCGGCGTACATCGTGCATGGGCGTCTCCGCCTGGTCAATGAGAATCAATTCCTTTGGCTCGAAGTGGGCCACCTGAAGCACCATTTCTCCGCCTATACTGCCTGCTGCGCCGGTGATGAGGATGCGGTTGGCGTTCAGCAGACGGCCGATGGCCAGCATGTCTACATCAATCTTGTCGCGTGGCAAGAGGTCTTCGATGTCCACTTCATGCAGTTGGCTGTAGCGCAGTTCGCTCTTTCCGTCCCATTCTTTGGCAGAGGCGGGCAACATCATAATCTTGATGCCGGCGGCAACGAGGTTGTTGATGAACGTCTCCTGCTCGCGGAAGTGCACGGTTTGCAGCGGGCTGACCATCAGGATTCTTGCGTTCTGCTCCTTCATGATGCTGATGATGTCTTCCTTTTCACTCCAGACGTGAAGGCCCAGAAGCCATTTTCCCGCCAGGTTTTCATCGGAGGTGATGAAGCCTTTTACTGTGTAGCGGCTCGGCGTCTCGTTGCGTATGCTCTTTGCCAGGCTGATGCCGCCGTCTTGTGCACCATAGATGAAGATGCGCTTGCTGAAGCCATCGGTGCGGTAGAGGTCGTAGAGTGACTTGACGATGACGCGGATAGCGCACATAAATAAGGTAGAAAACAGAAGGAGAAGAACTAGTCGAGGCCAGTGCTGCAAGAAGATGTTCTCCTGGATAGGCATAATCTGATAGCAAATAAACGCTATCGCGGAACCCACTACCATTGCGAGGGCGATGCGACCAAGGTCGACAAAGCTGCTATAACGAAAGATTCCGCTGTAGGTATGGAACAGTCGAAAGGCAATGGTAAAGGGGACCAGCATGATGCATAGGTCTATGAGGATGTCCCAGAAGTGTGCGGTAAGCTGATCACCTCCATTAAATAGGTAGTAGGCAAGGAAGCCGCAGAAGATGATCGTAAGGTAGTCGAGAAGCAGAATACACCAGTAAGGAAGGGCGCTGCGGGTGAAGTACCAATTGATGAGACGCGAAAAGATATTCATACTTTTGGTAGTTAGATTGGAACAAAGATAGCGTTTTCTCACCAAACAAACAAGAAAAAACGCCAGAAAATGCCTTGCACACCCTGTTTTTGTCAAGTGGCTTTAGCAAAATGGGACATTTCGAGTCCTCAGAACATAGCTTTCCAGGAGGATGCTATGACCCATCGATTGGCCAGGAAGCTTGTGCCGAAAGTGTGGAGATAATCTATAGAAAAGCCAAGCGTCTGGTTGTGACTCTGCAGCATGTCGATGTTGATGCCTGCGCCGCCTGCAGGCCGAAGTTGCGACTTGATGTGGAGCAGACTCTCGCCCATCTGCCTTCCTGCTGCAACTCGATGAAAGGTGACGCCTTCGTTGTAGCGCACTCCCCAGAGAGTTCGCACGCCCATACGCATGGAGCTACCTCCTTTTGCGGGAAGTTGAGGCAAGACCCAACCTGCGGAGACGTCGCCATGATAGAGATGTATCTGTTCGCCCCAGGCTGTGACGGCATTGTTGGGAATCTCCAGCTTCGCTTGTGACATCGTGTATCTTCCTATTGCGGAGAGGAAGATGTTGTCCCTGATGAACCATTCTGCCTCGAAGCCTGTACTGATGGAGGCACTGCTTCGAAGCGTTATTCCGTTCATGTCGAAGCCGTTAAGTGCTTCTGCGAAGTCGGCGACATTAATAGAACGGCCGTTTGTCTCTGTGCCTGAAATCAGTCGGAAACCAGAAGGTCGGTCGTTCCAGGCTTGCAGTTGTGCCACTTCAGACGTGCTTAGTTGCATGGGACGAATGCCTTTCCTGCCAAATATCTTGTCTGTCAGGTAGTAGGCAACATTGGTGCTGACCACTCCGATGCCTGCACCCATGAAGATGTCGTTCATCCAATGGGCGTTGTGACCTATGCGAAGCATCTGGGTTCCTGTGGCGACGGTGTAGCCTCCAATAGTAATCCAGGGGCTGATGTGCCCGTACTCTCGGCTGAGAACGGTCGCTCCCATGTAGGCAAGAGCTGAGTGAACGGATGGGAGACTATTGCTTCCTCTGCCGTCGGGACGCTCTTCTGTGACCGTCCATCGCAGCGTTTGCGACAGTCCGACGGTCAGTCCGAGGGCGATACCGTTGGCCGTAATCATGCGTCGAGTCGTGCTTCGCGACTTCACGCCGCAGGCCTTCATGATCCATGTGGCAGCAAGTGGCGTGATGGCAACGCCGTAGTCTTCCCACCGATGATTGTTGTAGCGGAAAGGTCCTGGCAGGTTGTTGAAGCTGCGATGCGTGAATGTCTGGATGATTCCACGCACAGGCATCAGCAGACCATCGCGGTTGAAGCGCATCTCTTCCTCAATGAGGCTGTCCTCCGTAATGATTTGCTGGATGACATAAACCAGCGAGTCCTGGCTCTTGACGGCAGTTGCGGCACAGAGCAGAAGCAGGGAAAGGAGGAACTTCTTCATGGATAGAGTGTCTGTTAAGGCAGCCAAGTGGCCAGTACCTGCACGCGAGTACTCCAGTCCTCGCAGGGAAGTACTCGAGTACCTCCACGTTGGTACTGGAGTCCTTCCACGGAGTATTGGTCGGGATACTGAGGAAAAATTAGCAAAGATACTGCTTTGAGATGCTTTCGTTGCGTTCCACGCATTGGATTGTCTGCGCCAGAAGCGGGGCGATAGACAGCTGTTTCACCTTGCTGCACTTGCCTTCGTAGGGGATACTGTCTGTGAAGACCATCTCTTCTATTGCGGAAGCTTCGACGCGTTCGCTGGCAGGACCGCTCATGATGCCGTGGCTGGCGAGGGCGCGAACGCTGCGAGCTCCATTCTGTTTCATCAGGTCGGCAGCCTTCGTGATAGTGCCGGCGGTATCGACCATATCGTCGATCAGGACGACATCGGCATCGAAAACGTCACCAATGATGTCCATGCTTGCCACTTCGTTTGCTTTCTTGCGAGTCTTGTTGCAAAGCACGAGCGGGCAGTTCAGGTATTTACTATAGGTGCTTGCACGCTTTGAGCCGCCCACGTCGGGAGTGGCGATGACCAGATTTCCGAGGTTGAGGCTCTGGATATATGGCAAAAGAACGCTGGAAGCAAAGAGGTGATCGACGGGCACATTGAAGAAACCTTGCTCCTGATCGGCATGAAGGTCCATCGTGATGAGACGCGTAATGCCGGCCACTCCCAGCATATCAGCCACGAGCTTGGCAGCGATGCTGACACGAGGCTTGCTCTTGCGGTCCTGACGAGCCCAGCCGAAGTAGGGGACAACGGCATTGATTGTGCGGGCTGAAGCACGCTTGGCGGCATCGATCATCAGGAGAAGTTCCATCAGATTGTCGGCATTGGGGAACGTGCTCTGCACCAAAAAGACGTCCACACCGCGGATAGATTCCTCGAAGCAGACTTCGAACTCGCCGTCGGAGAAGTGTGTGATAGAGAGATTACCCAGTTCGCAACCCAACTGTTGGCAAATCTTCTCAGCAAGATAATGTGACTTGGTGCCCGAGAACACCTTGAATGACTTTGGCTCTTCCATAGTTATATGTCTGATTATTCTAAGTTTCCGATGATTCGAACCTTTAGACAGAGGCCGCTTTCCTTAGCTTGCGGAAGTGTGCGATAAGCTCTTTGTAGTCCTGCTGCGAGTGGACATCGAAGTGATTCCACAGGTCGCCTCTGATGGCAACGCCTCCAAAGCCCCATTCCCGCACTTGTTCGATGTTGTCGAGACACACGCCGCCTTCGGCAATGACATTGTGATCGATGATGCCTTGGCGAGCAGCAAGGAGCAATTCATCTGGGGTGAAGGATGCTTTATTCTCGCTTTCAGAGATGCTGTCGAAGATGTTGCGGAGCAAGACATACTCGCACGTCGGCTTCTGTTCCACTACACTTTGCAGGTCGTAGCAAGTCCTGGTGACAGGACCATTGTAGGAAGCCGGAGCCTCAGGATGCCGTTTGCTAAGGTGAATGCCTAGGAGACCGAACTCGTCACGCAGGTAGAAATGGTCGTGCACGACAATCTTCTTGCGGTACTGTTCAGGCATGAGGCTCAACAAACGCTCGCAGAAGACGGGCTCTGAATTGGGTTTACGAAGGTGAAGAATGTCCAGCCCTTCCTCGAAGAGTGTGGTCAGAATCTTGTCCTCTTCAACGAAGAACTCGGGGCAGGTGAGCAGAATAAGTTTCATTCCTTTTCTCTCTGTGTCGTTTTTCTGAGTGCAAAGATACAAAGAAGCAAGAGAAAAACAAAATTTCTTAACGCTTAATTCCTATTTATTAATTCTTTTTGCTATCTTTGTCCGCAGATTAATATGTTTAGCTTAAATAAGGTATGAAGAACAAAACACTATTTGCCACTTTGCTTCTGGCTTTTGTGGCTTTTCAGGTAACAGCGCAAAAGAAGTATTCCAACCCTGTTTACGGCTCGGATTTCCCTGATCCGACAGTCCAAAGAGCACTCGACGGCACCTTCTACGCCTATGCAACAGGCTGCAAATGCAAGAGCAGTACGGACCTCGTGAACTGGACAAATGTCTCTGGCGTCATTTCGCGTCCAACGTGGAACGACACAATAGATGCCGATGGCAACAAAGTCAACTACAGCCTTTGGGCAGCTGACGTCAACTATGTCGATGGGAAGTACATCTGCTACTATGCCTCTGCGCTTTGGGGCAACGGCTCTCGCACGGGCATCGGCGTGGCCACAGGCGACACTCCTACCAAGTTTACCGACCACGGAAAGCTGTTCCGAAGCACCGAGATTGGTGTGAAGAACAGCATCGACCCCTGTTATGTCGAGGAGTTCGACAAGAAGTACCTCATCTGGGGAAGTTTCAACGACATCTGTATGGTTGAGCTTACTGACGACGCACTCGCGGTGAAGAACTTCTCGCCCATCAACAATCCTCAGCCTAATGGCTCTTGGAAGCGTCATACCGGCGTAACAAAACTGGCCGGCGGAGCCTTCGAGGGAGCCATGATTTACAAGCGTGGCAAGTATTATTACCTGTTCTGCAGCGTGGGTTCCTGTTGCGAAGGAGAGAACAGTACCTATCGAACCGTTGTGGGACGTGCTACTAAACTTACCGGCCCATATCTCAACAAGCAAGGCGGAAGTATGATTGACAACAACTATACCACGATTATTTCTGGCGACAGCCGTTGGAAAGGACCTGGCCACAACAGTGAAATCATCACAGACGACGAGGGACAAACGTGGCTGCTTTACCATAGTTATGATATGAACAATGGTTGCAGCGGTCGCCTCATGCTGCTCGATAAGATTACTTGGACGTCTGATGGCTGGCCGGTCATCAACGACGGACATCCAAGTACAGGCCAAATGGACGCTCCTATCTTTTATACTGGCAACGGTGCGAACATTACCTATAAGGTTATAAATGCAGACCTGAGCAAGAGCAACTGGAAGGGATGGGACGTTACAGCCAGCGAAGACTGTAACAACGCAAGTGGTAAGGGCTCAGCCTTTATGCCTTTCGGTTATGCGAAGAACGGCGGAACCTTCGACATCTCGCAGACAGTAACCGAAAGCATCTCGGAAGGACTCTACGAGTTGAAGGTGAACGGATTCGATACGGAACATAGTGTGGAGTATTATGTCGGCAAGGTGGCGACACCGGTCCTCTGTCCTGCTGACAACGGAACTACCGCTCCCTCTTCCGATGCCGTGGTCTCTAATAACTTCCTTGCCAACAAGTTCGCGCAAAGCGTGTATGGCTTTGTCTCAGGCAACAGGTTGACTTTTGGCGCTCGCAGTAAGCAACCGCTTTCCGCTACTGAGCGTTTCTGCGTCGGCAACGTGAATGTCATCTACCGAGGTAGAGTGGGAGGTGCTGACCCGACGGCTTTGGCTTCTGTCTTGAACAGCTATTATGAGATGGCAGACAGCATCAAGAATGGCGGCCAGCCTTATTATGACGGCTACAACAGGACGATTGCCTTCTACAGGGAAACTGCTGAAGGGACTGACGATATTGCCACTCGTTACACTCAACTGCTGAAGATAAACAAGACGCTCGACAGCATTCAGACCAGCATTGATGTCTATGCCGGCCTCGTTGTCGAGGTGAATGCGTCGCAGGAAAAGCTTGCGATTGCTGAAGAAGGCGGCTATGCTTCCCAAGAAGCACGGGATGCTTTGGCGGAGGCTCTGCAAGCTCTTGCCGAAGGAAACCTCAAGGATAGGGAAGTAAAGACCCTTATCACTCGTCTGAAGAACGCTATTAAGAGCATGATGTACTCCTATCAGGAGGGGGATGGCACGCAAGAGAACCCATACGTCATACTTCGTCCGGAACAACTCGACCATATGCACGATGTCCTTATCAAGGATTCGATGATATATTTCGTGCTTGGTTCGGATGTCGATATGGAGGGCTTTGAGTGGGAACAACTCAATACGAGTTCGAATTCTTACCGTTATTGGATTAACTTCGACGGTCAGGGACACATCATTCGCAACTTCACGCCGATTGGCAAATCGGGTTATCCCAGTTTCTTTGGCACGATGTGCGGTGAGATGCGCAACACGGGCTTCGTCGATGCAAAGGTGGACGGCACTGCTTCTGGTGCAGCTGTTATAGGCGGAACACTTGGTCATAGTACCTACAAGGATGCAGAAGGCAACCTCTTTCCCGTTATTATCGAGAATTGTTATGTGACAGGAAGCATCACCAGCAAAGGCTATGTCGGTGCCATTGGCGGCACTTTGGGCAACTCTCCTATATATATAAGGAATTGCTATAGCGCTGTTAGCATCACGGGTAACGGCTCTTCGGCTAACTACTCGGGCGGTCTTGTCGGACGCGTTCGCACGAACCTGACGATGGAGAACTGCTATGCAGCGGCTCCGGTCTCGTCCCCAATTGCCGGAGGTATCGTTGGTGGCGGACAGAACACCTCTACTCCGAGCAGTACCTATACTAATGTCATTGCCTGGAATCCCACGGTGGATGGCGCTTCGGCTCAGCCTTTCGGAGCAACCATCGAACTTGATGTCCTCACAGGAATCTATACTTTCGCAGACATGCTGCTGAACCAACAAGAGGTCGAAGGCGGCAAGACCCACATGGAACTCTGCGAAATTGCTCGCACTTGGGGCAGTCCTTGGTATCAGAACCCGTATGCCGGCAACGGTTATCCCATCCTGCAGTGGCAGTATGACCGAGGCGACTATCGCGACATCTGCGGCTTCGATCCCGACAGCAACCCGACAGGAATTATGACAATAGACAACGTACAACGGACAACAGACAACGTGATTTACAATCTTTCCGGCCAACGTCTGCAGAAGATGCAGCGCGGCATCAACATCGTGGGCGGCAAGAAAATTATAGTAAAGTAAGGATAATAAAAAACTAGCCGTGCCTAGTTCGCCAACTAGGCGTGTCTAGTTGCCCAACTAGACGTGGCTAATTCGCCAACTAGGCGTGCCTAATTTTTCAACTAACCATTAAGCATCTTAAAACTATGAATCGTCTGTTTCTTATCATAACACTTTTCTGCTGCTCATCAGCCTTTGCTCAGCGCCAAAATGTCAGCGGCATCGTGAGCGGCCCAGACGGCGGCATCGCCAAAGTATCTGTTCGTGAGATTGACTCAGAACATCGCATCTACAATCATACAACAGCCGACAGGAACGGACTCTTCACGTTCCGAGTGCGCGATGCCCAGCATTCGTTGCAGTTCTATGCACCAGGCTATCGCACACTTTCCCATAAGATGCTTGGCGCGAAGTCTTTCAAGGTGACGATGGAGAAGCGTCGCACCTCGCCTTATGTCGCTACGGCCAAGGTCATCCTCAAGAGCGAACGCCTCTTCTGCGGACACTATCTCGGCGAGGTAGTGCGGCAACAGGCTTGGATGGAGAAGATGAACGATACGCTCTTCACCATCATCCTGCCCGTACAAATGGAGCGAGCCGTGGACGAATACCCTGCTGGAAGGCAAGCCATCGTGTTGGACGAACTTGGCCGACAAGTGATGCAACTGGAGAATGTGGTCGATGTCTATCCCATTATAGGCGACCCCGACGACGTGAGCCAAATGTGTCTCGCGCAATCGTACACAGGTGTCGACCATGTTCCGGGAGTGAGCGACGACAATGTAAGGCTCTATGCCTATCCGCATTTCCAGGTCTCTCGTTCCCAACTCGAACAGTTCTGCAACAAACCAGAACTGCTGGGACGACTGGCAGTTGACACCTATCGCGCCACCAACTACTGGAATTTCTTCCCGACAGACAAGACAATAGAACTCCTTCGAAGTGTCTTGGAGAATAAATAACCCTGAAATGAAAGCCCGCAACATCTTCGCAGTCCTGCTTCTCTGCAGCGCAAGTCTCCTTCCTGCGCAGGACGAAAAGACCTTCTTCCTTATTTCCAACACCCATCTCGACACGCAGTGGAACTGGGATGTCAAGACCACAATCTCCCAGTACGTCAAGAACACCTTGGTGGACAACATGGCACTGATGGCCAAGTACCCTGAATTCCGACTCAACTACGAAGGCGCCATCAAGTATATGTGGATGAAGGAATACTATCCACAGGAGTTCGAGCAGATGAAGCAATACATTCAGAACGGGCAATGGCACGTGAGTGGAATGTCGATTGATGCGACCGACGTGATGATGTCGTCTGCCGAAAGCATCCTGCACAGCATGCTCTATGCCAACCGCTTCTACAAGAAGGAGTTCGGCGTACGAGGTGGCTACGACGTCATGTTGCCGGATTGTTTCGGCTTCTCCTACGCTTTGCCTTCTCTCATGCATCATGCCGGGCAGAAAGGCTTCCATAGTCAGAAGCTCAGTTGGGGTTCTGCGGCGTATAACTCGTTGCCTCATTTTGGTGTCTGGCAAGGGGTTGACGGCAGCAAAGTCTATGCCATCTATAAGCCCGGAGCATACGATGCACACGAAGATTGGAACAAGGATTTAACGAATGACAGTGAGATCCTGGGCAAGATAAACACCAACATCTCCGAGAGCGGCGTGCCTGTTGCGGTGAAGTACGTCGGTCCTCGAGGCGACAGAGGCGGTGCCCTGCAGGACAATCCCAGCAAGGACGGCGAGAATACACCTTATTGGTTGAGTTATAATGTTCAGAAAGACGACGGACAAATCAAAGTGCGTCTCGCTTCGCCCGATGAGTTCTTCCAATACATGGAAGACCACGATAACGGGCAATACAAGGTGTGGAACAGCGAACTCCCAATGAAAACTCACGGCGTAGGCTCTTATACGAGTTGGGGAGCCTTGAAGCTTTGGAACAGAAGGAACGAGTTGTTGGCTGATGCGGCAGAGAAAGCTTCCTCACTCGCTACGTGGCTTGGTGTTAGGGAGTACCCCTCGGAACAACTTCGCGATGCTTGGATTCGCACAATATGGCAGCAGCATCACGACGGATTGACTGGCACGAGCATCCTCGCGGCTAACGATTACTCCTACAACGAGTACTATCTTGCGAATCGCAGCTTTGCTCAGGAACTCGCTACGAGTGCAGGAGCCGCCATACAACTCATGGATACCGAGACAGAAGGAACGCCTGTCGTTGTCTATAACCCACTTTCACACGAACGGACAGACATCGTGGAAGGCTCCATCTATACAGGTCGTTATTATAATGCGGTGCGTGTCCTCGACCCAGACGGCAATGAGGTGCTCTCGCAAGTCACAGGCTATGACCTTGTCACACGTCGTCTCCATTTCATCTTCGCTGCAACAGTTCCCTCTCTGGGGTATGCTGTCTATGAGGCAAGAGTAGGGGAGAAGTCCACTCTCACCTCTGAGCTTACGATAGATAACGGAAGTCTGCGAAAGATGTCGAATGGTCGTTATCGTGTTACAGTCAATAGTAATGGCGACATCTCCAACCTCTTCGACCTCAAGAACAATCGTACCCTCATCAGCACTGCCGTTCGTCAGGAACTCATTTACGACCACGAGGACACTTGGCCGGCATGGGAAATCAGTTATACTGATGTGTGTCGGACGCCTTCGTCGTATGTTTCGGGCGATGCCGAGATAGAGCTCGTGGAGGACGGACCGCTGCGTAAGTCATTACGTGTCACGCGAAAGAAGGAAGGCTCAACCTTTGTCCAGTACATCCGCATGAATGCCATCAACGACCGCGTGGAGTGTGTGAACGAAGTGGATTGGCAGACGTACGAACGTATGCTCAAGGTCAACTTCACCTTCAGCTACACGAATACCAACGATACATACGACATCTCGTTGGGCACGATAAAGCGCGGAGTCCGCTCTAGCAACGAGTATGAGGTGTGCGGACACCAGTGGGCAGACCATAGCTCGAAGGCAAATAGTTATGGCGTTTCCATTCTTAGCAACTGTAAGTACGGTTGGGACAAGCCTTCCGAGAGAGCCCTCCGCCTCACTCTTCTGCGCACTCCTTCCTGCAAGAACTATGACCATCAGGCCAACATGGACCTTGGACCCAACAAGTTTACCTATGCTCTTCTTCCTCATGAGGGCGGTTGGAGCGAACAGACACAGATGCAAGCAGGGCAACTCAATCAGCCGCTCGTTGCCTTTGTCGCCCCTAAACATGCAGGTTTGCATGGTCGTCGCGTGGCTTTTGCCTCGCTTAGTACCGATAAGGTCGCCATCAAGTGTGTGAAGAAGGCCGAGGACACGGACGAGTTCATCGTGCGTGTTTATGAATGGACGGGTGAAGACCAGGAGGATGTGCGCCTTTCCTTCCCCTTGCCTATCAGCTCGGCCCGTGAGGTGAACGGCATCGAAGAGGATATAGACAACGGACAAGTGACAATAGACAACGGCTCTCTTGTCTTCAACATCGGACGCTATCAGCCCAAGACCTTTGCTATTCGCATTCCCACGATAAGTGTTGTCACTTATGGGGGAGGCAACGAAGTTGATGAACCAGGTTACCCACTTCCTCTTCCCTACAACATCGACTTGATGAGCTACGATAGTTCGCGGGGCGATGCCATCAATACTTACACCTACGCCTATCCTGCAGAGCTCGTTCCCGATACACTCTTTGCTGACGGCTTGGACTTTGTGATGGGACCACGAACCAACAGCGAAAATAACGTGCTTCGCTTAAGCACAGCTCAAACCATCTCCCTCCCTTCATGGGTAAGCGGGAGTAAGTACAAGCTCTATCTGCTCCTTGCAAGCCCCACAGAAGCAGGCTCTAAGGTGACGGTAACTGCAGGTGATGAAGAGTTTGTGCTCAATGTGCCATACTTCTCAGGTCGTGCTGCTGAGCCTCCTTCCTGCACAACATTGACCGAAAACTATCGCAAGGAGAACATCGTCTTTGCCTCTTCTCACGCTCACAATGTGTCGGACAAGACAAATCAGGTCATGCAGATGCTCTACATTTATAAATATGGTGTGGAACTTCCCGAAGGTGTAAGCGAGGTTACCATCAATTCGTCCGACCGCAAGACCTTCCTCTTCGCGGCTACCGTTTCGGCTTCTCAGACGGACGATATCGTTCCTTTCACTCCTCTCACTACTGAAATAGAGTCAGAGAACAGTTCGTGGGACGACCGCCTTGTGCCCAAATCCGTTACGGCTTCACATTATATCAACAACAATGAGGCTGCTCGTTATGCCAACGACCAAGACCCGACAACAAAGTGGTGCGTCGGAAGTTCGCAAAGCCAAACGCCTTGGCTGCAATATATAATGAAAGACACTGTCGTCATCGACCGTTGGATGGTGCTTGGAGCTGCAAGAGAGAGCGGCGGTTATGTGGCTAAGTCCTTTAAGTTGCAATATCGTTCAGAGGACGGCACTTGGGTTGATGCTGATATTGTCGAGGACAATCAGATGAACAAGGTCAAGCGTACCCTTCAGCAACCTATCACAACAACTCGCGTCCGCTTGCAGATGATTCAGGGCGAGCAGAGTGCTTACACTACTCGCATCTACGAGTTTGCCGTCTATGGATACCTCAAGAGCGATGGGCCGACAGGCATTGTTTCTCCCCTTGGAGAGACGGAGGAGGGGGCTACATACAACCTCTCCGGCCAGCAGGTCAGCAACACCAACCAGCCAGGAATATATATTCAGCGGGGAAAGAAGGTCTTGAAGTAAGGCTTAGCGCATCACTTCCGTAAATTCAGGCTTTGCGCCGTCCTCGTTTCCTACTGTCACATAGACAGTGGAGGTGCCTTCCTGACCGTCGAAGCCACGGCTCTTCACCGTGAACTTATAGTCCGTGCTCTCTTCTGTCTGACGCTTGCCAACGGTCACAGGTGTTCCGAGTGGGAACTGATAGCCAGAGCAAGCGGCATCGAAGATGAGGCTATCCTCTTCCGTCACAGGTTCTTGTTCGCTGTATTCGGGCAGTGGAGCGACCTTTCCCTTCTTGTAGCCGTTCTCGATGAGGAAGCGTTCAAGTTCTTTTGGAGCAGCCTCGATTCTTGCCTGACGCACGCCATAACCTTGCTTGATGTCGGCTTGGGGCAGAGCTTTCTTAAGGGCTTCGGTGGAAGAAGCCAGTCCTCCGCTACCAAAGGTGCAGAAGGGAACAATCGTCTTGCCTGCGAAGTCGTTCTCCTTGACCAGTGTCGCGATGGGCATTGCATAGGTTCCGAACCAGATGGGATAGCCGATGAAGATGATGTCATAGTCGGCAAGATTAGTTTGAAGGGGTTTCAGTTCGGGCACTTCGCCGCTCTTCATCTCAGCACCACTACGCTCGATGGTAGCCTGGAAGTCGCCATCGTAGGGAACTACGGCTTCGATGCGTTCGATGTCAGCACCGAGTTGTTTCTGCAGTTCCTCGGCCAGTGTTTGTGTCGTGCCTGTCTGAGAGTAATACAGAACCAGCGCCTTTTGTTTGGTACAAGCAGTCAGGATGGAAGCCATCATAGCCATAAATAATAAAATCCTTTTCATTGTCTTATCGTTTTAACATTCATTCTTCAACTTTTCTAATGCCCTGCAGAGTTGGTCGGGGCAGGAAGTCCGCTTTGTGCCGCAGCGAATGCCGTCGAGCTTGCCGATGACATCGTCAATCTTTTGCCCTTTTACCAGTCGGCAAATGCCTTGCAGGTTACCGTTGCAGCCGCCCATGAAGTACACTTGCTGGATGACATCGTTGTCGTCCACAGTCACGTCAATCAACTGCGAGCAAGTTCCCTCTGTCTGATATTGTATGTGTTTCATATTGATGTGGTTTTGTCTTGATGTAAACACGCCACGCCTAGTTGCTCAACTAGCCACGCCTAGTTTGCCAACTAGCCACGCCTAGTTTGCCAATTAGCCACGCCTAGTTTGGCGATTAGCCACGCCTGGTTTTCTCACTTGACACAGACCACTCGCTTTCTACCCTTTTCGATGTAGAGACCAGGGGCTGGATTGTCGCTTGCGACTCGCTTGCCTGTGAGGTCGTAAAGCTCGTTGTTCCGCATGCCGTCGCCATCAGCCGAAGGCGTTTGGATGCCCGTCGCGTACGTTTTAATCTTTACTGCCACCAGAACGGGACGATGGTCGGAAGCTTGGGGCTCGTTGAGGACTTTGCGACTAGTTATGGAATAGTATACATTGTCGCGAATGGCGATGTAGTCTATTAACTTGGTCGGCGATTTGGCAGGGAAGGTGTAGTAGATGCTGGCAGGTCCTGTACTGGTTTGACGATAGTTTAACATGACAAAGCCTTCGTCTTCTAGTGTGGAGATGAGCACAGAAGAGGGCTCGTCGTTCCAGTCGCCACATATGAAGAAAGGCTTATCCCATCTCTGGGCTTCCTCAATGATGATGGGCAGTGAAGCGAGGCGACATCCCTCATCAAGGTCGAGATGGGTTGTTGCGAAGACATAATCTTCGAACTCACAGACAAGCAGCGTCCTCTTCTCTGTTCCAGGAAGAGGCATGTGATGAACAGTTAAAGGCTCTTCCTTGCTGAGAATGGCCACGCCGTATTTGCCTCCTGTCAGGGGAATGGCTCCGCCGAAAGTGCTGTGCATGCCGAGCTTCTCAGCCAGGATAGCTGCCTCTGGAACATAGCCGGAACGCTTCACGCAACTGTCCACTTCCTGCAAGCCAATTACGTCAGCCCTTGCCTTTTGGATGGCTGTCGCTTGTCGGTCGAGGTCAATCACATCGTCCATTCCTGCCCCATGCCTGATGTTATAGCTCAACATCCTCACCAAAATGGTATCGCTTTGCGCGTATGCCATCGGGCAGAACGAGAGTAAGCATAGGAATAAACTTGAGAGGAGAAAGTCTCGAATGTTCATAGTTGGGTTAGTTGAGTTTTTGTTCTTTTAGCCGCAAAGGTAGTGTTTTTTACGTTTCACACAAAGAAAACGGGAACTACTTTAGTATCTTTTTCCCATTTTGAATGTATAATCCGTTCGAAAAACTGCCGATTTGTTGGCCAAGCAAGTTGTATATCCGGCCTTCCGATTGGCATTGAGGGGAGGAGGGAGGCGTGATGATTCCTGTCCCTTCGTCCTGTACCCTTTCTATGCGGAAGTGGTCCACCTTGAACCATCCTGTCGATTCGCTGCTTGTGGCTTGAGTGCCGTCGGGCTTCATGCAACTGGTACGGATGCCGAGCGACAGGCTCTCGCCTTCCTCGATGCTGACCGTCACCTCCATCTCCTCCAGTATGAAGGGCGATCCTGAGGTTCCAGTGTGTCCTGCGAAGGTGGCATTCTCGCCTTCCACGAGGTTCTGGGCGTAGTCGCTCTCCTTGCCGAAGTACTGCACGTTGTTGTTTGCGAATAGTCGGCAAGTGCCGAGGTCGCCCTTTTTGCACCAGAGCAGACAACGGACACGATAGGATCCGGGCGTAAGCTTTGAAGCTGGAACGGTCTGGTAGAGCTGGAAATCAAGTGGGAAGGGACGCGTGTTGTACCAACATACGTTCTCGCCATAGTGGTTGGCAGCATCGTGGTTGATGCCGTAGCTGTTGCCGTTCAGAGTGCCTTGAACACTCCATCCGTATGGCTTTACAGTCTTTTGCTCGATGCCTCCGTGATTGACCTTCGAGGCTGAAAGCAGTTCAAAGTCGGGATTGAGCATGAGAGAGTCGGTAAGCGTCTTCCTTCCTTTGCGAAGGGCATCAGGGAAGACGGTAACACGAAGCTTGGCTGCACCATAAGGAACGAGGCTGATGCTGCGTTTACCAGTAGCATAGATCACATATTCAGATGCAGGTGTTACGGGATTGTAACGGTCTCCCTCGAGCTCCCAAGTGATGGGACGAACAGGCAGGGATATGCTGAGGGGAGTGCCATCGAGGTCGAAGGGATAGGCATTCTCGAGTTTCTCTGGGTCGATGTCGAGCGTCAAAGTCTCGGCATCGGTATTGATGGAGTAGTTAAAAGCTCCTCTCGGTTTCATGCTCCAGCACTTGAAGCCGTCGCCTGGCTCCTTCCCGTTCATGTTACTATAGGTGTTCTTGTCCTCGGTGACGGTGGCAGGAACGGGGAAAGCGAAGAGCAGCGGCCCGCATTCCACGTACTTCCCTTGCCCATTTGCTGCCTCCACGATGGTAGGCGTCATAGTAAGGGAGAGCGTTACCACATCTCCATTATTCCAGTCGTGCTCAAACGTGACGAAAGAACCAGCTGGATAAGTTGCGGACAGCGGCTCTCCATTTACGGCAACTTGATATTCCTTGCACCATCCAGGAATGCGGAAGACGAAGGGGAAGTGTGTTGCTTCGGGCAGGGAGAAGCGGAAAGTAATATCGCCACTGAAGGGATAGTATGTCTCCTCTGTAATGTGGCATTGTGTTTCGCCTACCTTGAAGTCGATTTCGCTGGGCGAGTACATGGCTGCAACGATTGCGTTGCTCTCGCCTCGCATCCATAGTCGGGAGGCAAAGTTGGGCATCATTCGGTGCATGTTACCCGCGCAGCATTCCGTCTCATGCGTCGGTCGGTAAGCCATCCAGGTTGAGCCGCGCTTGAAGAAATTGTTGTCTGAGTTGCCCGTACAGATGACTTGGTTGACGGACGAGAAGTACTGTACAGCATCGAAGTTCGCTGTGACGGCTCCAGGAGCGGCATTGAAGATGGCTCGTTCTATGCGGTCTGCCCATTCTGCTTCGCCTGTGACGGTGAGGAAATAGCCAAGCGACCAAGTGTAGTCAGCGATATCGCAAGTCTCGTGAGCCATGTCGATGTCCTTTCCTATAGTGTATTCTGCACTGCTGGGCACGCCGTCGGGCAGCAGGTGGTCGCGTTCCAGTTTGCGTTCTGCATTGAGGGCGATGCGCAGATACTCCTCGTTGCCTGTATAGGCATAAAGCAGGAGAGGGATCTTCAGCATCTCGCAATAGGTGACGCCATGCAGGTAGATAAAGTCATTGCTGCCGGCATCGTTGGCGTCGAACTCGAAGCCACCTGTGTTGTAAGCCGTCTCTGCCTTCGTCAGGAAACTACTCGTGCCGCTGATTCCATAGTACCAGAGCATGCCTTCGAGGTTGATGATGTGGCGACGGCCGTTAGTGAGGTTGGAGTTCGACATTGAGTTGTAGTTCTTTCTCAAAGCATTCTTGAGGGCCGATGGGTTGTTGTGCACGTCAGCATAAGCTTTCATTGCTCTCCAAAAGACTGCTTGAGGCCAGAGGCTACTGATGACCGAGGAACCCAGCCTACCATTCGTCTGCGGATGAGCAAGCGTATACCGGATGCCTTCCTCGCCCTTTTGGATGAGCTCCTCATCGTCCAGAAGGTAGCCGAGCCGCAGCAGTCCATCGGTATAGTAGGCAGTCTGCTCGTATCGCCACCAGTCTTGTCCATAGTCGCCATTGCGAGGTATCTCCCCAGCCCATAGGCAAGTGTTGTAAGGGTAGGAAAGGGCTTCGGGATGTCCCGTGAGTCCTGTCTTCTGTCTTTGAAGGAATTCGAGGAGCCAACCTTTCGGCGTGATGTCTGCAATAAGTCCTTCCTGAAAAACAAACTCGGCTTGGCCTGCAAGGCAGATAACCATAGCCGTTAGTGCTAAAAGTGTCCTTTTCATCTTTAATTATTAATTCTTAGTTATCTCTTCATGCGTGATGTAGTTCCTGTCTTTGGGCAGTGATTCGGGTGTGATGACGAAGCGGTTGCCGTTCTGCAGGTTGAGTGTGATGCGCCTGAAACGTGGTTCGCATAGCATATAGCGGTTGGAAGAAGGGCAGACAGGATAGAAGCCCATCGAGGAGAAGATGAACCACGAAGACATTTGCCCTGAGTCGTCGTTGCCGGAAAGCCCGCCAGGCGTGTCGTTGTACTCTGTGTCGAGGATATACGCTACCCATTTCCTCGTCTTCTCAGGCTTCCCGATAAAGTCATAGAGGTAGGCTATCTGATGACAAGGTTCGTTCCCGTGCCAGTAGCGGCCTTCGGTGAACATCGAGTCGAGTTTCGCCTCGAACGCCTCTTTGCCCAGCATCTCGACCAGGCCTTCCACATTGTGGGGCACAAACCAAGTGTAGTGACAGACGGCCCCTTCCGTGATGAACGACTTGCGGTTCACGAAGTCCGTATTGTCCTCGAAGCGTCCGTCCGCATGCCTTCCGTCGCAGTAGCCCGTCACAGGGTTGATGACGTTGCGCCAGTTCTCTGATCGAACCATCAGTGTCTTGTAGTCATTCTCTTTGCCCAACGCCTTTGCCATTTGAGCGACGGCATAGTCGTCGAAGGCATATTCCAAGGTGCGCGAGGTCTGCTCCTTCTGATGGAAAGCTTCCTTGACTGGGTCCTCCAGAGGAATGAATCCGTACTTCATGTAGGATTGCAACGCCCTTCGACCCATTCCGTTCTTGTAGTCTTCTTCCGAAGCTGGCACCTCGAAAGCATTCTTTCGCATCCCCTCATAAGCTTTCTCCGCATCGAAGCCACGAATGCCCTTGATGTAGGCATCGGCAAGTGCCACCGAGCAATGATCCCCAATCATCGCAGCTGTATAGGAGTTCCAACTGGGGAAGATGGGCAGCCAGCCACCTTGTTCGTACTTGGTGACGAGCGATTGCATCATGTCCGCGGAGACATCGGGATAGAGCAGCGTATAGAGCGGATGCACGGCTCGGAAAGTGTCCCACATCGTGAAATCGCCATAGTATTTACGATTTGACCACTTACCATTCACCATTTGCGCCTTTGTCCGTTGCCCGTTCGCAAACCTTGGGAAACTCCCATCCGCATCACTCATCTCGTGTGGCATGAAGGAGGCTCTGTAGAGGGCTCCGTAGAATTGATTGATGCGAGCCGTGTCGGGGTCTTCTATGTCGATGGCATGAAGATGCTTGATCCAAGTTCGGATGAGGCTTCCCTTCATTTCTTCGAAGCTAACGCCTTCTGTTTCTGCCTTGTAGTTGAGTTCCGCACCTTCTCGACCTGTAAAGGAAGATGCCGCTTTGATGATGATGGGCTTGCCTGCTTTGCCTTGGAACGTGAGCCAAGCGCAGTTGCCGTCCTGCCCGCATTGGATGGGATTGTCAGTGTAGGTGAGGAGCAAGTGACCGCTGAAGCCCGCACGCTCCCCCCAGCCTTGATAGATGCGATGTACTGGGTTGTAGCCGTAGATTGTCCTGTGCTCCGGTTCTACCTGAATGTGCCCCTCTTTCTCGTCGCTGTTCGGGGTGACGATGATGTGCACAAGTTCGTCCTGTTCGGGTGTGATGCGGAAGATTGCGGCGTGGCTGCTGGCTGTCATTTCCGTCGTCAGATGTTCATCGGGCAAGCGAACGGAGTAGTAGTGGGGGTGCGAAACCTCGTCTTCATGCCAGAAGTTTGTGGCGCACTCCTTAGCTGTCTTCCTAAGCTTCCCGCTGAGCGTGGAAATGGTGAACGAGCCGTAGTCCTGCGTGCAGCTGCCCGAAGTCCAGTGGCTGTTTCGGAAGCCTTGCAATTTAGTATCGTTATAATAATAAGGTGCAAGGCATTTCGCTTCAGTGTCTCGCGTTTGAGGAGTCCAGAAGTTCTGCCCGTTGGGCGAGAGCACAGCGGGCATCGTCTGCCCGTGTTCCTCCGAGCCTTTGCCGAAAAGCCCTGCCGTTTTTGTGTTGGCAGGCGCAGTGCCTACCATTGTATTGAGGGCGCAGAGTTGTCGGAGATGCTCTCGGTCGTGCTTGTTGAGACCCTTTGCCACAGCGCCTTCAGCGCATAGCAGCAGGAGTGTCGCGAGAAAGAGGTGCTTCATGCCTCGTTATTTCTTCTTGTTAGGCTTGAATCGGACCACGCCTCCGCCGTTCGTTTGCATGATGAGAGAGCGGTGATAGCGTTCGCAGTCCTCGAATTCATGCGGCACTTGCTGCTGGAAGTTGTGGATGCCGTCGAGCTTTTTCGTCTTCAAGTTCCAGACGTAGAGGATGCTGGGCTGTTGCTCTGTGCCGAGGCCAACGGGGATGAACATCTGGTCACCCTTGATGCAGGCACCCTGTCCGATGTGGTTGGACGGGAAGCGCGGGTCGAAGTCTTGAATGCAATAATTCTCGAGGGCATTCCTTGGATTCAGGTGTACGATCGGTCCATCGCTAAGTTTGGGCATCGGGAAGACCATTGTGCGCCATCGGTTGCCCTTGCCCATGTTCTCGATGGTGTTGCCGTAGCCAATCAATTGGTTGTGCTTGGTATCTATCATCCATTGCAAAGCATAACCGAAGAGGCCGTCTGGGTCATCGAGAACGATGGTCTGCACCAGTTGTGGTTCACCTGTCAGCGAGATGCGCTCCACGAAGCAGACATCCTTCATCCCCTTGTAGCGTTGCTTAGAGCATTGCGACACATAGAGCAACGGGAACATGTCGGACTTGTGGTAGCGTTCTGTGCCGAAGAAGGCGACGTTGGCGTGGTTCTCCGCAGTGTGACTTGCCAACGGGAACTGACGAAGCATCTGCAGTTTGTTGTCGTGCATGCGATAGATTGTAGCCTGTCCTGTGTTTTGCAAACTGACAAGGTAGTCGCCATGGATAGCCATTCCCTGGTATCCCTGTTTCGGCACTCCCTGCAAGTCGTCGATCTTCTGAACATAAGCGTTAGTGAAGTCCATCGGCAAGCATGCCGTCAGTAGTGGAATCGCTATTAACAGCGTGATGAGTTTACATACGAGTTTCATAATCATAATAATTTAAGAGTTTTCACGGGTACAAAGTTACGAATAAGCGGGCTAAATACCAAATAATTTTCGTTTTTCCGAGCGAGATACTCCTTTTTGTTATGTCTGATTCTACAAATGCAAACTGCGATTTAAAAAACGCAGCTTGCATTTGTACAATCGCAGGCTGTGTTTCTACAAACGCAACCTGCGTTTTAAGATTGTAGCATGGTTAAGGAACAAATTCTCTCAGTTCAGACCGTTTATAGTCCGCGTTGAGTGAGATTGTTTACTTCCTCCATAGCCATACTGCCATGTTGCCTTTGCCGCGATGAGCCCAGGCGTAGTAGGGGATAAGGGTGAGGCTGTCGGCGGTAAGGGCGACGATGTCGGTCCCGGCAATCTCTTTATGGCCCAATGTAAAACCAGGCTCTCCTTCTATCTTTGCCTCCAGAACATCGCTTGTATTATCGGGCCATTCGGCACAATAGACCAGCGGACCACGCTCCACGGCTACCTTGCCGCGGTCGGCCTCCACTTTCTCATTGGCACCTACCAGACGCGGCTCCATGTCGAAGTGAACCTGTACTCGGTCGCCTGCCTTCCACTTGCGCTCGATGGTGCAATAGCCGTCGTCGGTTATCTGCGGGAATATCGTCTTTTGGTTGGCCTCGACACTCAAGGTGACGCTGTACTTCGTCTGCTTGCTGTCTGCATAGCGATAGAGGTCAGATGGCACTACCTGATTGCGTGCCCAGCCTGGGATGCGGATCTTGAGGGCAAACTTGCCTGCCTTGTTCTTTTCGACGAGAAGGGTGATGTCGCCTTCCCAAGGATAGTTGGTTACTTGCTTGAGGCAGACATCCTTTTTGCCGACCTTCACTGTGGTCTCGTTGCTGGCAAAGAGGTTGACGTAGAGCGACTTGTTCTTTACGGCATAGATGTACTGAGGCAACGATGGGATGAAGCGGGCAGCATTCGAAGGGCAGCATGCACAGCCGAACCAGGGCTGACGCTCGTAGTTCCCATTCGATTCCAAGGGATTGGGATAGAAGAAACGGCCGCCGTCTATCGAGATGCCTGAGATAACTCCGTTGTAGAGCGTGCGCTCGAGGACGTCGTAGTACTTGCTTTCGCCATGCAAGAGGAAGAGGCGGTAGAAGAGATAGACTTGCGCAATGGCGGCACATGTCTCGCAATATGCAGTGAGGTTGGGCAGCTCGTAGTCATCGCCAAAACGCTCTCCATCGCCGCAAGCACCCACTCCGCCAGTCAGGTAGTACTTCTTCTGAACGATGTTCTCCCAAATGCGATCGATGGCATGGATGTAGCTTTCGTCGCCCGTCAGAGCCGCCACATCAGCCATTCCGGCATACATGTAACCTGCTCGAACTGCATGACCTACAGCCTCGGCTTGCTCCGTCACCGGCTTGTAGCTCTGCGAGTACTGGTTGGTGCGATGACTATAACCGTTAGCATCTCTGTAGCCTCCGCCTCCAAGGTTCTGCCAAGCCGGATTGACTCTGCCTCGCTGGTCGAGGAAATACTTGGCCTGCTCCAGGTATTTGCGGTTGCCTGTAACGATGTAGAGCTTGGCCAGTCCCATCTCTGCAATCTGATGTCCGGGCACGACATTCGCTTGTCCCGGGTTGGGACCAATCTCTCGGCAGACGCAGTCGGCAAAGCGAATGGCAATGTCCAGGAGGGTGCGCTTGCCCGTAGCATTGTAGTGAGCCACTGCCGCTTCACAGAGATGGCCGAGATTATAAAGCTCGTGGGAGCCGTCCTCCACAGCTACCCAACGCTTGCCTCCCGACCAGCTCATTGGCTTTTCGGGGTTCTGCGTGCGGGCAGTATAGAGGTAGCCGTCGGATTCTTGTGCCGAGGCAATGATGCTTATCACTCTGTCGCAATACTTGTCGATGGGCTCGCCGTTGATGAGGGCATTGGGGTGCGTCTGCATCAGGTAGGCGGCGCCTTCCAAAGTCTTGTAGGGGTCGGTGTCGTCGAAAGGGAACCCCATCGTTACCTCGAAGGTCTTGGTCGGGTCTTTGACGTGCTCGGCAGCTTGCAAGAAGTTGTCGTAGCGATGCTCCGACTCGCATTTGCTGAACGCAAGAGGAATCGTGACATCGCGACTGGCCTGAAGGCGTTGCCCCCAAAAAGAACTTGGGGCGACCTTTACGGCAGTGAAGGGAACGGGTGTGATAGGGTAGCCCGACTTGTCAGTCTTGGCGTTGCTGCTCCCCACAATCAGCGTTGTAAGGAGGCAAAACAGGATGGTCTTTTTCATTATCTCCATGCGCTAAAGTTTGTAATTTTGCTGCGGAAGTCGCCCGTCTCTTGAAGTGGGAAGACGAGAGTCCGCATGATTTTATAGGTGCTGTGCTTGTCGTCTGAACGATAGCCTACATCGGGGTTGAGGCGCTCCACCTGCCTGCCGTCGGCATAAAGGGTAATGCCTCCATTATCGCCTTCCAGTCGCAAGGTTTCGCGTTTGCCTGCCTTTCCGCGATACTTGAAGTTGAAGAGGTAGCCGTCGCGACTGAAGCCGAGCATCCCCTTGACGGGATCGGAGAGATAGAAAGTGCCGCGCTCACTGCAGCAAAGTACTGTGCCAGGCTTCTCTTCTGCCCAGTCGATCGTGAACTCAACCGTATAAGGATAGCCAATCTGACGAACAGGAATGAGCGACTTGGAGAAGATGGTAGTATTGGGCTTCAAGTCGATATGGTTAACCATACTCTTTCGGCCAATCTCGTCGGTGAGAGGGCCATCGCTGAGCTTACGAGAGAAGCTTTGCCACTCCTCCCAAGCTACATCGGAGCTGTCGCGCATTGCATTCCAACTCTTTTCGGCAATGACTTGAATGCCAGGCAGGATGCGGTCGTGGCAATCTCCAACGGAAATGCCGTTCTTGACCATGTCGTTCCAAAGCGCAAACATGCCGCCGTCGATGAGCGGGTCTTGATGCGGGAAATGCTTGTCGCGAATGAGTGATGGCTTCCAATGCTGGAAGAGGTTCTTGTGGTTGAGGTAGTCGAAGTAGTAGCCCGCTGCAGGAACGAGATAGACTTGGTTGCTGGCAATGGAAATCATGTGGAAGCCTTGCTTGTGCATCTCTATCGGGTTGGCGTAACCATTATACCAAAGGCTCATCAACACGCCGTCGGATGGAACTGGCGTCTTGCCCTTTGCATGTGTCAAGGAACCCCAGAATATGGGTTGCTTGCCATATTCTTTGACCTCATCGCATAGGTGGACAATCAATTCACGGAAGCGTTCACAGATGGCAGAGTCCTTGTTGCTGTACTCGTCTGTGCCAATGTGGAAGCGAGGACAACAGAAGACGGGGTCTGGGCCGCCAAGATACTCGGCATAAAGGCTGTCGATGAAAGGAATGACTTCGGGGTTGCGAAGGTCGAGATGGGCAGGATCGAACTCCTTGCTGCCAAGCGAAGGACGGTAATGTGTGAAGGCAAGACTATGGGCAGGCGTATCAATCTCAGGAATAATCTCCACTCCCATTGTCTCGGCATAACGGATGAGGTCGTGCATCTCCTTCTTCGAATAGCTTCCGTCGATGGCAGTAAGACCAGGGAAATAGTCGCTCTCCATTCGGAAGGCAGCGTAGGCCTCGTCCCAATCGTTGTTGAACTGGTCTTTCGGGGCATTGTCGTTAAGGTGTAGCTGCAAGGTGTTCATCTTGTAGTATGACATCACATTAACGAGTGAATAGAGGTAGCTTATCGGATAGAACTTGCGTCCGCAGTCGAGCATAAAGCCGCGAATAGGATAGTCGGGCTTGTCGGTAATGGTAATGCAAGGCAGGAGCCTTTTCCTAACTCCACCATCAGAAACGAAATGCGTCTCTTTCATCTGTAGTAAGGTTTGCGCTCCCCACAAAGCTCCTCGCTTCGAAGCAGCTTGAATGGTGATTCCTTTAGGGTCAATGGTCAAGCGATAACCTTCGTCGCCAAGCTTCTTGTCGGGCTTCAAAGAGAGGAAAATGGCATTCGGGGCGCCTTTCTTCATCAGAGAAGTGGAGTTTGTGTTTTCCCAACCTTTGCTCAGGTAATCGGCAACGGATTGGAGCGAGGCATCGTCGTAGGTGATTGTGGCGAATTTCTCGACCTCAACGGTGCCTTGTGTAGTCTTTTGCTCCTGAACAGTAGGGATGCAAAGCTGCTGAGCGGCAAGGTGTCCAGAAAAGAGTAGTGCAAGAAGAATCATCTTGTAGTTCATCGTTTGTTAATATATTATATAATGTATGCTGTTATCTTTGTGCCTTGAAGTTCGTTATCTTGCTGCGGAAGTTGCCTGTTTCTTGCAAGGGGAAGACGAGAGTTCGCATGATTCTGTAAGAGCCTTTGCCGTCGTGCTTGTAGAGCACATCGGGGTCAAGGCGCTCCACCTTCTTGCCGTCGACATAGAGCGTGATGCCCTTGTTGTCGCCTTCCAGTTTCAGCGTCTCTTTCTTGCCTGCCTTGCCACGATACTTGAAGTTGAAGAGGTAGCCGTCTCGGCTGAATCCAAGCATTCCCTTGACTGGATCGGAGAGGTAGAAGGTGCTGCGCTCACTCGTCAGGAGCACTGTGCCGGGCTTCTCGTCTGCCCAATCGATGGTGAACTCAACGGAATAAGGATAGCCAATCTGATGAATGTTGAAGAGTGACCCTTTAGGATTGAAGATATTTGTGTTGGGCTTCAAGTTAATGGGGTTAACCATGCTCTTGCGACCTATTTCGTCAGTGAGCGGTCCGTCGCTAAGCAGAGAGGCGAAGTTCATCCACTTTTCCCATGCTACATCAGTAGTGTCGGCTTTTGCGTGCCAGCACTTCTCTGCAATGACTTGGATGGCAGGCAAGGCACGATGATGTACGTCGCCCACGGAGATGCCGTTCTTGGTCATGTCATTCCAAACGGCAAACATGCCGCCATCAATGAGTGGGTCTTGATGCTGGAAGTGTTCTTTGCCAATATATGCCGGCTCCCAATGCTGATAAAGATTTTGTATGTTGAGGTAATCGTAGTAGTAGCCCGCTGCGGGAACAATATACACAAGGCCGTCGGGAATGGAGATCATGCGGAAGCCTTGCTTGTGCATATCTCTCGGATTGGCATAGCCATTGTACCACATGCTCATCATCACACCATCGGAGGGAACAGGTGTCACTCCCTTTGCATGCGTCAGAGAACCCCATAGCATGGGCTGCTTGCTATAGCTTTTGACGGTGCTGCAGAGGTGGACAATCAGCTCGCGGAAACGCTCCACGATGGCAGAGTCCTTATTGCTGTACTCATCTGTGCCGATATGGAAGCGAGGGCCAGCGAAGACAGGGTCAGGTCCACCAAGATACTCTGCGTAGAGACTGTCGAGGAAAGGAATGACCTCGGGGTTGCGCAAGTTGAGATGGTCGGCACCGAACTCCTCGCTGCCAAGTGACGGCCGGAAATGCGTGAAGGCCAAACTGTGAGCAGGAGCGTCGAACTCAGGGATAATCTCCACACCCATCGACTCGGCATAGCGGATGAAGTCGCGCATCTCCTGTTTCGTGTAGGAGCCATCAATAGCGGTAAGGCCGGGGAAGAAGTCACTCTCCATGCGGAAAGCAGCTTGGGTCTTGTTCCAGTCGTTGTTATATTGGTCTTTGAAGCCGTTGTCGTTTAGGTGCAACTGTAGGGTGTTCATCTTGTAGTAAGACATTACGTTGACGAGCGAATAGAGGTAGCTCATCGGGAAGAACTTACGGCCGCAGTCGAGCATCATACCACGAATGGGATAGTCGGGCTTGTCGGTAATGGTGGTGCAAGGAAGGAGCCTCTTGTTGATTCCACTATAATTGATGAAACTCGTCTCCTTCATCTGAATCAAAGTCTGTGCTCCCCACAAAGCACCGCGTCTCGAGCTAGCCTGAATGGAAATGCCTTTCGTACTGATTGAAAGACGATAACCTTCGTCGCCAAGCTTCTTATCAGCCTTCAAGGAAAGGAAGATGGCATTTGTTGCGCCTTTTTTCTGAAGAGATGTGGAGTTTGTGTTTCCCCAAGCTTTGTTCAGGTAATCGGCAACAGATTGCAGCAAAGCATTGTCGTAGGTAACGGAAACAAATTTCTCGACCTCAACTATGCCTTGTGCAGTCTTCTGCTCCTGTACGCCTGGAATGCATGGCTGAGCGAAAGATTGTCCTGCAAAAAGGACTAGCGTTAACGTAAAAAGAAGTTTTTTCATTGTTATGATTGTTGTTTAAAGGAATTATATGTTTTTCCCACACAATTGTCCCAACTTACAATACTCGCAAACCTTTGTGTCGGTTGTGCAGGTAAAAGGCTTATCGGGATTGAAGATGTCGGCAAGTATCTCTTGAAGCCCTTCCTTAAAAGCTTCGGCATGTTGGTTCGCAAAGTCATAGACCACCTCTCCGTCAATCTTGAGCGAGGGGTCGTAATCAGGGTTGGCAGCCTTGATTGGGAAGAAGAGCATAGGTTGAATGGGGAGTTTTGCCTCGGGGCTCTCCATCTCGGCCAAGGCATAAAGGAATGTTTGGAAATAATAGGGCGCATGCTCTTTGTCCAGACTTATGACATTCTCCATCTTTACCTTGTCCTTGAGTTTGTATGAACCAGTCTTGTAGTCCACGATGCGAAGACGTCCATCTGCTTCATCGATGCGGTCAATACGACCACCAACCTTAATGGAGAGTGAAGAGTGAAGAGTAGAGAACGCTTTTCTTCTGCTCCGATGATAGTGAAGGGAGCATGTTTGGCATCGAAGCGAATGAGTTCCTGCAAGTAGCGCAGCAAGACATCATGTGCAATAAGGGTTGTGCCTTTGTAGAGGTTGTTGATAGTCTTGTGGAAACGCTCATGAATGACAGGCATGCGGTCAAACTCTTCTGTCGGGTGAAACCAGCATACGTCGAAGACTGTGTCGAGCATCCGTTCGAGTTCTTTAGGTTCGCGAAGCATGTCGGCAGTGATAGTCTTGGTGTGGAAGCGTTGTTGCAGTTGCTCGTAGAAGAACTCGGCTGTATCGTGGAAGATGGTGCCGATAATATCTGCCGAGATGCCTTCCTCTGGGTCATCTTCGCGACGAATGCGCAGGACATTGTTCAGATAAAACTGCATCGGGCATGCCATATAAGTGTTGATAGCCGACGGACTAAGTGTGATGTGCTCGCCTTCTTTCAAGTTCTGGTCGTAACGTTGGTGCAGACGTTCCATCACCTCAGGTGTCTTCTTGACTTCAAGAGGCTGCGACCTCTTCGGTTCAGGCTCGCTTCGCAACCAAAGAGTGCGAATAGGAATATCCGTCTCAGCAAGCATCTGCCGCAAGAAGCGCGACATTTCATGTTGAACGCCGTCGTTCGTACTTTCGTTGTAGACGCAGGTAAGGTGTTCGCATCGACTGACCAGACGATAGAAATAGTATGCATAGACGGCGATTCTGTGCCGTTGAGTCGTCATACCAAATGCTTCTCGAAGGCTTTCGGGAATGAACGAATTGACGTGAGTGCTTCGTGGCAGACTGCCTTCTTCAACAGAAAGTAGGAGTATGTGCTCGAAGTCGAGGCATCGCGTCTCGAGCATGCCCATCACTTGAAGGCCTCTATCGGGTTCGCTATGGAATGGTATCTTGGCACTCGTCATCATTTGGCGAAGCAAACGACGAAGGGTAAGAGGATTGGGGATTAGAACATAGGGATTAGTGGTTAAGTCTTTCAGCAGGCATAGCATCCTGTCGATACGGAAGACGGTCTCACTATAAAGCTGTTCATAGAGGTTGGGCTCTTCTATTTGCGCGTAATGAAAAGCAATTTGACGGAGAAGCGTGAGCAGATAATCGAGCAGTTTCGATGTGTCTTCTTCTTGATAGACGAAGCAGTCTTCTTCCTTGAGGAACTCGAAGAGCGGCTGTCTTCTCAGGGTTTGCTCGAAGGGATAACGGAAGCGCTGGCGGTCAGCATCATAGCCTTCTAACTGCAACTTCAGCAAAGCCATGATGATGCCGTAGATGGGAGTGTCTGCAATGGGGAAGCCCATCGTGACATTCACTTCGTTTGCCGACTCTGGGATGGCATGAAGGACTGGTTGCATCAAAGCTTCGTTGCAGAGGATGACAGCACAATTGCCCTCTGTTCTCCACATGTTTACATATCGGGCCGCAGCATTGTCGGTGGAGCAAGCAATGAAGGTCACATCATTGAGATGGCTGAAGTTGTCGAATTCCTCGATGTCGCTGATGGCACAGGGAAAGTCTTGAAGGTTCTTCTTCATGAAGTAGCCGGCTTCATAGTCGTTCTTCGGGTCGCAATAGTAGATGTCGTAGTCCCAATAGAAACGGGCCTTGTTCTCTCGTTGGATGAGGCTCATCATTGTGTGCTCAACATTATTCAGCACATTGAAACCTGCAAAGACGATGGATCGCTTGCCTTCAAGTAGCTTATGAATAAGAGTTTCGTCCGATTTCATTTGTTCGATGACAAGACGATAAAGCGCACCTTCCCAAAGCTTGCCTTCTGCGAGGAGTCGTTCGTGCAGAGTCGTGTATATCTCGAACATGTGGCTCCAGGTTTGCAGGAACTTCTCTTGAAGTTTGGTGCTGTTCTTTAGAGAGAAGTGTCCGAAGAAGCGTTCCAATGTTTCGCGTTGATGGTCGTCGAGATAGTCGAGATTCTTGAGGCGCTCTTGGTCGGCAATGTTGGTAAAGATGGCTTCTGCGTTGGCCATGTGTTTGTCGATATCATCGAAGTCTGCCATAAGCACTTCGCCCCAACTCCAAAACTCGTCGATGGTCTCGGTGTAATCCGTTCCAAGTACTTCCTGCATGACGCTATATAGCTGGCAGATGCATTCCAGAGGGCCTGCCACTTGTATCGGTGTGAGGCTTTGGAAGAGGTCGCCCATCATGCAGTAGTTGGGAGCCCACACAGGCTTATCACTCAGTAGAGCAAACTCGCGATTGAGGAACATTCCAGCACGTTTGCCAGGGAAGACGACAGTCACATCTCGCATATCATTCGTAAAATGCGAGAGCATATCGGCTGCTACGAGGTTGAGAAAAGTCTTCATTTTGTGCACTTATGGAATGTTCTTTACCTGGACGGCGCCTTTCCCCATGATATACCAGATGTAACCTTTCACTTCATGTTCAGGGTACATTCGGCTCATGAGGTTCATGTATGTCTTTACTTGGTCGTAGTAGTGTCGGCTTGGATGCCCAAACTTATAGTCGATGACTGTTATGCAGTTGTTCCTCATCACCACTCTGTCTGGGCGAAGGATGCAGGGAAGCCCTGTTTCTTTGTCTATGCTGGCGATGCTACATTCATTATATATTGTGTTCTCCGACTTGAACCAAGAGGCTACGAGGGGTTCTTGGAAGCCTTCCTCGATACGAGAAGTGATAGCTTCCCAATCGTCGCCTTCGTCGATGAGACCTTCCTGACGAGCTTGGCCAAGCACTTCCTCGAGCTGACTCACATCGCTGATTCGGCTGAGCACCTCGTGCATCCGCTTGCCTATTTCACGTTGAGAGAGTTTAATATCCGTTGTTTGTTGACCATTGTCTGTTGTCAATTGTTGCTGCAGATACTCTTGCGATTGGTTGCTTTGCAGGAAGTAGAGCATCGGATTCCTTGTTCTGACCTTCACATCGACTGCATCAGCAGTACGATGTTCAATGCAAAGACGATTAGCAGACCCTCTCCCAACCTCCCCCTCTATGGGGAGGCTTTCTTTTGTACTCCCCTTAGAAGAGGGGGAGTTAGAGAGGGACTCTCCCACTTCATAACTAAAGCAGTCTTCATCCTTATCGTTGTCCTCTGTTCGGAGCGACTGGTAGATGAGGTCTGCTGCAGTTTTAGTCTTGTCTGAAGGCTTTGTTCCCCAAATGTAGAGATTGGCTTTGGCACGGGTAAAAGCCACATAAAGCGTGTTGAGCGCATCGACTCGCCGCTCCCAATGTTCTTCTTCATAATCAGGAGCAAAGACTGAAGTCCTGACATCTTTCGAGTAGATGGATATGGGAAGCGCACCGAGTTCGTTATAGGGAGCCGCTTCCGTCTTGCACCAAAGCACATCGCCTTGCCTGTCGCTCTCTATCTGCCAATGGCTGAAAGGAAGGAAAACGGTATGGAATGCCAATCCTTTCGATTTGTGGATGGTCAGGATGCGAACTCCTGCAACGGAAGAACCAGGCACGGAACGGAGGTGAAGTTTCTCGTCCCAAGCCTCCAAGAAAGTCTGAATGTCTGGTGCTCCAGCGCTGCGAAGGTGGTTCTGCAACTCGTCGAAGAATGTGAGCACATAGACGTCTTCTCCTTGAATGTTTCCGAGCGATAAGATTCGCCATAGCCTTTCTGCAAGGAGATAGAGCGGCAATTGCAGCAATTCTTCCCGATGTTCCGTGAACTCTTTCGGCAAGACCTGTTCTGCTTCCTGCAGAGCAACGTCTTGGATGGTTGTCTCTTCCTTTCCAAGAGCATCTTTTAGGTAGTGAAGCATCAAGTACTTCTCGGAGATGCTGTCGGTGTGGTGCTTGTCGATGAGCATTCGCATTGCAGCCACAATCATTTGTACGCTGGTAGATGCTTCCAGCAGGAATGCTTCATCACTGACAAGACGGATGTCCTTAGCGCATTGGCTGAAACCCTCTATGAGTTGCTGAGCCATTAAGTTTGTGCGGACAAGGATGGCTATCTCGCTTAGGTCGAGACCTCCTTTCTGCAGATTTCTTATCTGTTCCGCCATATCGGGAATGGTGCTGTCCTCCTCTTTATAAAGCTTTATGCGAACATAACCTTTCCCGTCGTTCTTATCTTTCTGTTGCTCTACATCATCATAGATATGCTTTAGCGTGATATGCTCTGTTTCGGGCTTTATCTCATCGAGCAAAGCGGCAGCTTTTGGGAAGAAGGCATTGTTGAAATCGACGATTGTTTGGTGGCTGCGGAAGTTGATGTCGAGAGGCTTGGGCTTGATGTTGAAGCGCTGCAATTCCTTTTCGTGCTCGATGCCGTAGAGTATTTTCCAGTCGCCGTTTCGCCATCGATAGATGCTTTGCTTTATGTCACCGACGAGCATACCTTTGCCTCCAGAAGCCAGTTTCTCGAAGAGAAGCTTCTTGAAGTTCTCCCATTGCATGCGACTTGTGTCTTGGAACTCGTCGATCATGACATTATTTATATATGTGCCAATCTTTTCGAAGATGAACGGGGCATCGCTTCCCTCAATCATTTTGCTGAGGAGGGAGGGTGTGGAACTTAGTGTGAAGCGACCTGCATCGCCTTCTATCTCGCGAGCCCTTTCGTCGATACATTCCAGAAGGCGAAGGGGGCCGAGGTGTCTGAGCGCAAGTGTGGCGGAGAGATATTCCTTTCGACGGCTAGGATAAAGCGCGAGCAGGCGGGAATAGGCTTCTTGTAACTTTCGGCCCTCCTCTGTCTCCCCCGAGTGGGAGGAACTGTTGACTCTGTATTTTATCGCTTCGACGGTCTTTGTCGGACCTTCGCTTTCCATCTTGCGAGCCTTGATGAGGAAGTTGTAAAGGTTCTTTCCGTAGCTGATCTGGCTGTAGTCTTCAATCTGGCTCATCACCTCATCTACGGCTTCTTGAACTTCCTTCTCTGCTCTTTTCTTGATGCTTTGCATCTTCTGTTTGAAGTCTTTGACGACCTCAGGATTGCTGATGCGAGCCAACTCGTCTTCGCTTTTCCGCTGATATTCCTCTTTGAAGATGTTGCCGGCAAAGGCTTTGAGTGGTCCCACGATGTCCCATTTATCGCCGCTATCCAGTTGTTCTCGGACGTAGTCGAGCACCCACTTTCTCACTTCGGGTTTTTCGTCCATCGTCTCAATCAGGCTGTCGACAGCACTTTCGATAATCTCGTCGATAGAAAGTTCTACCTGCAAGTTGGCAGCAAGCCCGAGTTCTCGAGCCATATTCCTGAGGATGCTTTGGAAGAAGGAGTCGATGGTCTCAACGCGGAAATGGGAGTAATCGTGAAGGATGGCAGTCAGGGCTTTTCCGGCTTGCAGTTTGATTTGCTCATCGGAAATGTCTTTCCCCTCCTCTTTGAAGCGTTTCTTGATGGCTTTCAAGTAGGGTTTCGAGTCATTCAGATTGTTCTTCAGGGCATAAAGTGTCTCCAGGATGCGGCCTTTCATTTCAGCTGTTGCCTTGTTTGTGAAGGTAACTGCGAG
>JAFYYO010000271.1 GCA_017557475.1 Bacteroidaceae bacterium | reverse complement strand
GTTCAACAGGTTGAATAGGTTCGGGAGCTGACTCGGGCTCTGGAGCAGGATTCGTTTCGGGCACAGAGAAAAGGGCTGCAGGCATTTCCTCCTTCTCCTCCTCAACGGAAACGTCTGGAGAAGAGTCTTCTTGAGGCACCCATTCCATTTCCTCGATACTCGTTCCTTCGTTGATAACGGTAGTTTGGAAGTCGGCAAAAGGCTTGTTGATAAGGTCTTTGAGGGCAGTTTCAGGGATAAACGAAAGCTTCGAATGTCCAGGAATCACAATGCGTTCGCCTGTATTGACATTCACACTTTCGCGGTCAAGAACCTCAATCAGCTTGAAAGTTCCCAAGCCTTTTACTTTAACGAGCTTGTCCGTAGTGACATTTTGAACGATGGAATCGAAGAATTCTTTCAGGAAAGCTTCGGCATCCTTCTGCGAAACACTTGTCTTCTGAGCCAGGATCTTGGCCAGTTGTTGAAGGTTTATCTTGGTATTCATAGCGCTTTACTCTTAATTCTTAACCTTTGATTTCAACGAAGTATTCGGCTTGAAGTTAACCACCATCTTGGGTGGGATCAGCATCTTCTGCTTGGTTGTAGGGTTGACGAGCACGCGTTCCAGCTTCTTCTTCACTTCGAGAGAACCGAAGCCAGGAACCGTAATCGTGTTCTCCTCCTTTAGTTCACTGATGATAGCAGATACTGTGGCACTCACCAACGAAGTGACTTCTCTGCTTCCTAACTTGGTGCGATTCGCCAAGTCGGCAATAAATTCTTTGTTGTTCATATTGTTAGTTTGTTTGTTATGTATGCTTCGTAGTCCTTAAATTCTTGCATAAAGGTCGAATTCATCGGCATTTTCTATCTTTGCCTGCACGAACATTCCTGGCTTCAGGTTGGGTGAATCGGTCTTCTTGAAGAGCACTTCTGGGTCAACTTCTGGGGAATCAAACTCAGTTCGACCAATGAAATAGTCACCCTCTTCTCGATCGATGATGACCTTCAACTGCCTGCCGACCTTGCTTTGCTGCACCTCCTCGCTAATCTGTTGCTGAAGCCGCATCAACTTACTTAGGCGAACCTGCTTCACTTCCTCAGGCACATCGTCCTTGTAATGCTTTGCAGCGTATGTTCCCTCCTCTTCGCTATAGGCAAAAGCTCCCATTCTTTCGAACTTCGCCCACTTTACAAAGTCAAGAAGCTCCTTGAAATCTTCATCCGTTTCACCAGGGAAGCCAACCATCAAGGTTGTGCGAAGATGAATACCTGGCACTTCGTGGCGAATGGTTTCGATAAGGTCGTAGGTCTGCTGACGATTGATATGACGCCTCATCGCCGAGAGTTGATTGTCGGAGATGTGTTGCAGAGCGATGTCCAAATACTTGCAAACATTCTCGTGTCGTGCCATAACTTGCAGAAGTTCCATCGGAAAGTTGGTCGGATAGGCATAGTGAAGCCGAATCCATTCCACACCTGGAACCTCAGCAATGCGTTCGATGAGCGGCGCTATCATCTGCTTCCCATAGAGGTCTGTACCGTAGCCGGTCAACTCTTGGGCGATGACCTGAAACTCCTTCACTCCCTTTGCCACCAAACTCTCCACTTCAGCCACGATTTCTTCGATGGAATGGGACTTTTGTTTGCCTGTGATAATCGGAATGGCACAATAGGCACAATGCCTATTGCAACCTTCGCTTATCTTCAGATAGGCATAGTGCGAAGGTGTCGTCAACCTGCGTTCATTGCAGGCTTCCTTGTAGTAAGTGCCCTTCAGGTCTGTGATAATCTGCTCCCATTCAAACTTGCCATAGAAGCGATCCACTTCCGGAAGCTCCATCTTCAACTCCTGCAAATAGCGCTGAGACAGGCATCCCATCACAATTAACTGTTTGAGCTTGCCTTGTTGCTTGCGCTGAGCGAGTTCGAGAATCATGTTGATGCTCTCCTCTTTGGCATCGCCGATGAAACCGCAAGTATTCACAATAGCTATCTCACC
>JAFYYO010000270.1 GCA_017557475.1 Bacteroidaceae bacterium | reverse complement strand
GGGCAATGCTTTCTTAGCACTCATCCTCTCGTTCAAGCGGATTGCAAATCCGACAGAACGAGTAACTTCACTTCTTCCTCGGCTGTTTCTGGAACTTATAGATGACGTGCAGGAGACCGTATCGTGGCAGGACGTTGGTGTAAGTCTCTGTGCGGCCCTGCGCATTGATGGTGCGGGTGACGTTGCTCAATTGGCCGAGGATGTCGAAGCCGTCAAGCATCACGACCCACTTGCCCTTGAATATGGCGCGGGCCAAGCGTGCGTTCCAGACGATGTCATTGGTGTTGAGGCTCGCGTCGGCATAACCCGTGCGACCATAAAGCGTGAGGTTAGTGGTAAGGTCGAACTTCCAAGGAAGATGCACGATAGCGTCTGCTCCAATGCGATACTGCCAAGCAGAGATGTTTTGGAACGTCGAGCGGTCGCTCGTGTAGCGGTTCCATGCAACATCCGACGAGAAGCCAAGGGTGTGTTTGCCAAGCGAGAGACTCAGTTTGGGGGAGAAAGAAAGAGTCGCCGTGCGGACAGAACTACGATTATTTGTAACCTCTTGCTCCTTGCTCCCTGCCCCTTGCTCCTCACTTAACAGGTCAACGCTATTCCTGTAGCTGTACTGTGTGACCATGCTGGCACTGTGTTTCTTGCCGTCGCCAAAGCTATAATTGATAGTGTGCTTGGCTGAGGCGTCCCAATTACCGTTGACGTTCGTGGGTCGGAACGTGCGTTTGCCAGTCTCGCGGTCATAGGTCTGCCCCATGCCTATCGCGTTGTGCGTGAAGCCATAGCTGAGGTCGAGGCGGTTGTGCATACGTTTATTCATCGAATACAGGTTGCCATCGAGGGTTGCATCGCTGCGTATGGCATAGCGAAGGTCGGGGTTGCCGATGCGGATGTTCATGGGGTCGGTATCGTCAACGATGGCTACCTCGTTCAGAAGGTCGGGCGCTTCGTTCCTTATCCTTATTTCAAGTCCGGCATGATGCCCGTCCTTTGTCCTGAGCCAAGGCTTTGTCTTGAATTCGAACGTCGGGGTAAAACGGTGGAGAATGGTGTCGATGATGCCTCGCTCATAGTCGTTGCGTTGTGCATCCAGTGTGCCAGCAAGGCGGAAATCTAGATAGAACTGTCCCCATTCCTTCTGTCCCAAGCCATATTTGAAGTCGGCCCAGACATAGTTGCTGTTCTCGATGTAGTGGCTCAGGCTACTGTTCGTGCGGTCGAAGACCTGCTGGTATTCGCTCACGCTGGGCAGCAAGTCGATTGGTTTAGAGAAGCTTGAGTCGGCATTCGCCAAGCGGTCGAGGCGATAAATGCTCTCCTGCTCGCGTTGGTTGATGTGGTTGAACCGATAGCCCAGCACCAATTGGCGGTAGTGTTCGCCAAGCATAAATGTATATTGGACGAAGGGTGAAAGTTCGAACTTGCTGCGAGGCGGTCTGTCAACGAACTGATGGCGGAAGAAGACAGGCTCGCTCGAACCCTTGGCACGCATTTCCTGACGCGAGAATTGTTGTTGTGCGTTTTCCCTGTAATTGCCGTCGATGCCAAAGTTTAGGAAATCGCCCGTGCTTTTTATCTTCTTTGTCTCGAACAGGCTGGCGTTTGCCTCGATGTCGTGTCCCGTGCCTTTGCTCTCGCGTAGCTGGCGGTTGATGAGCGTATCGCGCAGGTTGGGACGGGGCGATGTCGAGGAGAAGAGGTCGTCGAGCAACTGGTGGCTGACCTCCACGGGCGCAGAGAAGAGGGCCGACGTACTGCCGGAAGTGTTGCGGAAGTAGCGGTATTTGGCATCTGCCGTTGCCTGCGTCCGCAGTCGATTACCTTTATAGATGAGGCGATGCCACGTCGAGACATCCCATTCCTCGTCCTTTGCGTGGCTGAAGCCATAGTCGTAGGTGTCGCCGGCGGGCAGGAAAGTCTGCGTCGTGGTGCGCGTGTCCTGCCATTTCTTCGCGTGATGCGCTTCCACATATACAAAGTAATCCCGCTTCTTATCGTCGGACGTCAGGTTGACATCCACGCGGGCCAGTTCGTTGCGGCTCAATTTACCCGACCTGTCGGGCTCCCATCCGTCGCCCCATACCAAGTCGAACGAGCCCTCATCGTTCAGGTTGTTGGCTTTGGCATAAAAGCGTATGTTTGAACGCTCGTCGCTTCGCATGGCGAAGAGGCGTGCCAGGTAGGGCGTCTCGTCCTGTCGAAGGCCCGCTCCAGCCTCGATGTTTGCTATCCATCCAACCATGTATTCACGCTTCAGCCGCACGTCGATGACGTGATGCTGGCTGCTCTCGTCGGTTCGTCCGAGCCACTCATTCTCCTCAGTCTGCTTGTCATAGACGGCCACGTCCTTCACCGTGTAGGCCGGCAGGTTCTCGAGCATCAACTTGCGGTTGCCTTGAAAGAGGTCCTTGCCGTTGAGCAGGAGGTCGTCCACGAACTTGCCGTTGTGATAGATTCGCCCGTCGCTCTTGAGCTCGACGCCTGGCAACTGACGGAGCAGGGCATCGAGCATCGAGCCTTCCGCCAGTTGGAACTGACTAGCATCGTACACGACGGTGTCGCCCCGGAAGTAGAAGCGGACGCGAGATGCCTTGACGGTCACCTCCTGAAGGGTCTTTGAAATCTTGTGTAGATAGAAGGGCGAGACATAGCGCGACGTTTCACGCCGGCCGACTTTGTCCACCACATAAGTATAGCAGACAGGCCGATAGTCGTCCATCGAAACGCGGAAGATGTAGTGGCGAGGCAGAGCAGGCACCTCGATGTTGAAGCGTGCCATGTCGTAATCCATTTCTCGGCCGCTTTCGTCGTAGTAGAAGGCAGATTGTCTGGCACGAACCGAGTCGATGAGCGTGCTGTCTTCGGCAAGCAATTCCACTTTCGCGTCTATCAGTTGTTGGCGCGACTGGGCGTCATAGACCATGCCGGAGAGCTTGATAGTGCGTGGCTTATAGCTCCGGTCGTACTGGATGAATATCTGCTTGCCCTTTATCTTTGCCTTGACGGGAAGTCCCGCACATAGACGCTTGACGGCTTCCGTCATAGAGAGACCGTTGAGGCTAGCATGGACGGGAAGGCTCTCGAGGTCATTGGCAATGAAGTTAATGGTGTATTCCGTCTGCATGTCGCGCAGGGTGGCAAGAGCCGTTGCCAAAGACTCGCCTCTGAAAGTCAGGTCGCGTGCCGAGAGGCTGAGGCCGACGCCTATATATATAATAATGTATAAGACGAGTCGTTTCATCGCTTGCCCTCCTTCTTTTCGTCTGATTCGACGTACAACATATAGAATTTCTGCGTAATGCTGATGCCGTCAAACATGTTCAACGTCTCCACAAACTCTCTGAGCGTCTGCGAGGTATGGCAGGTGATGTAGAGGCGCAGATGCTTTGGGGCTTCGTCAATGAAGACGACCTGACGGTCATAGTGCCTGCTTACGACGGCCAGGATGCTGTCGAGGCGGATGTTCTCGAAGCGGAAGATCGTGTCGCCATCATGCACTTCGTAAACAAATCGCTCTGTCTCGACCTTCGATGTGTCTGCCTCGACATGGTTCCTCGCTGTTCCGTGCCAATCGGAGAGGGCACGATAACCCGCGAAGGAAAGCACGCCCAAAAAAGCAACAGCAAGAAAGACAGCGGCAATCTTCCTAAGCATATAGTACGAGGTAGGCTTAAAGCGTCGCCAAGCTTTCTCAGCATCCGACTCCTTATCAAGTTCCTCCATCATTGCCTCGAGCTGCTCGTCGGAGTATCTTTCTGGGTGTTCCTGCATGTCGAAGAACAGCAGTTTGTCGTCTAAGTGCTTCATGACTTCTGAGGGTTAAAGTGTTTCTTGATTTCTGTGATGACGTGTGAGAGATGCTTCCAAACAGCGACCTTGCTGATACCTTCTGCTGTGGCAATGTCTTCGTAGCTGTACCCTTCGGTAAAGCGAAGGTGGAAGATGCGTTGCTCCTGTGCCGAGAGATGGCTTACCACGAACTCCGTGATGTCTGTCAGCCGCTCGTCCTCCGGCTCTTGGCTGTTGTCAGTTGACTGTTGTCTATAGTCTCTGACGATAGCCTCATGCCTGAGGCGCTTCAGGCAACGGTTGCGGACACTTGTCATCAGATAGCATTCCTCTGTCCCCGGCACGAGTGTCGTCTCGCCACGAAGCAGGCTTTCGAAAATGTCACTACAGACATCCTCGCTCTCTTGCGCATCGTACAACAGGGTGCGTGCCACCCTATGCATCTTAGCATAGTGCTGCATGAACAACTGTCTAATAGCCTCTCGTTCCATCACGTCTTTACTTATAATACCCTTCAGACGGAAAAAAAACTAACCCCTTACATAAAATAATATATTTCTCTATGGAATCTGAATAAATATAGAGGCGCACTTCATCTTTAGAAGTACGCCTCGGTTATTATTCCTCTTTTTGAGGGAAAAGGGATTATAGGGGAGGGCACTATGCTTTCTTAGCATTCATCGCTTCGTAAATCTTGCCGGTAATCTCGTCGCAGAGTTCTGGGTTGTCGCGCAGGACTGCCTTCGTTGCCTCCTTGCCTTGCCCGAGCTTAGAGCCATTATAGCTGTACCAGGAGCCACTCTTCTCGAGGATTTTGAAATCGACGCCAAGGTCAACAACCTCTCCAACACGGCAAATGCCCTCGCCATACATGATTTCGAACTCGGCACGACGGAAAGGAGGAGCCACCTTGTTCTTCACCACCTTGACTTTCACCTCGTTGCCGATGACGGTGTCTCCGTCCTTGATGCTTTGAGACTTGCGGATATCGAGACGAACAGAAGCGTAGAACTTCAGGGCATTACCGCCTGTGGTTGTTTCAGGATTGCCGAACATGACACCTATCTTCTCGCGCAATTGATTAATGAAGATGCATGTGGTATTCGTCTTGTTGATGGTAGCAGTAAGTTTACGCAAAGCCTGACTCATCAGACGAGCCTGCAAGCCGACCTTGTTATCGCCCATATCACCCTCAATCTCTGCCTTTGGAGTCAAAGCAGCCACAGAGTCGATGACGATGATATCCACTGCCGCACTACGAATCAACTGGTCGGCAATGTCCAAAGCCTGTTCTCCGTTGTCGGGTTGGGAGATGAGAAGTTCATCGACATTCACGCCGAGATTGGCAGCATAGAAGCGGTCGAAGGCATGCTCCGCATCAATGAAAGCAGCGATGCCGCCTTGCTTCTGAGCCTCAGCAATAGCATGGATGGCCAAAGTTGTCTTGCCTGAAGACTCAGGACCATATATCTCTACGATTCTTCCTCTTGGGTAACCGCCCACACCAAGTGCGTAGTCCAGGGCGATGGAGCCCGACGGTATGACTTCTATGTTATCTATTCTCTCTTCGCCAAGCTTCATGATAGAACCCTTGCCGAAGTCCTTCTCTATCTTCTCCATAGCAGCCCTCAGGGCTTTTAGCTTCTCACTCATCACAAGAGTACCGCCTTCATTCTCTTTCTTTGCCATAATCTTTCCTTTTTTTGTTATGTCGTTATTACGTTATATCTTTATTACGAGTCCCTACAATTCCAGGTCTCCGTCGTGAATCTCGTGCCAAGGAAGGCCCTGAGTATTGAGCTTCTCCATGAAAGGATCTGGGTCAAACTCCTCGACATTATGGACGCCTGGCTTGCTCCAAAGTCCCTTGAGGAACATCATTGCACCTATCATGGCCGGCACACCTGTGGTGTAGCTGACGCCTTGCATGCCCGTCTCCTCGTATGCAGCCTGATGCGAGCAGTTATTATATATATAATATGTGTGCTCTTGACCACCTCTGAGACCGCGGATGCGACAGCCTATGCTCGTCTCACCATCGTAGTTCTCGCCAAGATCCTGTGGATTGGGAAGCACAGCCTTGAGGAACTGCAGGGGAACAATCTTTACAACTGCCTCGCCACTGCCGTCAGCTTTGGGTGCTTTGTACTCGACCTCGTCGATACGACTCATGCCGATGTTCTGAATGACATCAAGGTAAGTGAGGTACTGCTGACCGAACGTCATCCAGAAACGCGCCCTCTTGATGGTCGGATAATTGATGACGAGCGATTCTATCTCTTCGTGATGGAGCAGATAACTCTCTTTGGGTCCGATGCCGGGATAGGTCAAAGGCTTGTGTATCTCCATCGGCTCTGTCTCGATATACTTGCCGTTCTCCCAGTAGAGACCTTTTTGGGTAATCTCCCTGATGTTGATTTCGGGGTTGAAGTTCGTGGCGAAAGCCTTGTGATGGTTGCCTGCGTTGCAATCCACGATGTCGAGATACTGTATCTCATCGAAGTGATGCTTGGCGGCATAGGCTGTGAAGATGCTTGTCACACCTGGGTCGAAGCCGCAACCAAGAATGGCACAGAGCCCGGCTTTCTCAAATCTTTCACGATACGCCCATTGCCAAGAATACTCGAAATGCGCTTCATCTTTGGGCTCATAGTTAGCAGTGTCGAGATAGTTGCAACCCGTCTGCAGGCAAGCCTCCATGATGGTGAGG
>JAFYYO010000269.1 GCA_017557475.1 Bacteroidaceae bacterium | reverse complement strand
GCATGTGTTGGAATCCCATCGGTGCACCAATCTTGAAGGCAGTCTGCACAATGTCAGTAGTAGGTCGGAAGGAGCGGTCGTTCACATCATCCTCTTCGTCTCTATTCACCAGATGCAGCATCTTGCTACGCCACAACAGAAAGTAGAGCATGAGCAATGCCGTGATCAGTTCTGCAAGGCCTGTGCCCAGTGCAGCACCCATCACGCCCATGTTGAGAACATAGATGAAGAAATAGTTGAAGACGACGTCGAGCACACACATCATAATGTTCAGCGCCGAAGGAATCTTCATGTTTCCCGAACACTTCAGCATCGAACCTGCAAGGCCTTCCATCTGGAAGAAAATACCACAGACACCGATAATCATGAAGTAGAGGGAGGCGTCATGGGCAATCTCCTCGCTGCCGCCCAGCCAATAGGGCAGGTAGCTGTGAACGGCGATGCTTGCCAGCGAAAGCATAAGGCTCCATAGGAAGCAACACACCAATGACTGGCGCAACACACGCCGAGCTGCCTTGAAGTCGTTGGCACCGATGAAGTGCGCCACCTGCACAGAGAATCCCATGTTAGCAGCCGATGCCAGGCCACCAAGCAGCCATGTAGTGGTCTCGACGAGTCCGATAGCTGCCGTTGCCTTTGCCCCGAGGTGTCCCACCATCGATGCATCGATGAAGAACATCACCGTGGCTGAAATCTGTGCCAAGATGCTGGGTATGGAAAGGCTGACGATGAGACGGAGCTTTTCGCCCTGCGTCATCGTCTTCCCATCACGAATATAGGAGAGAAGCACTTCGCTCGACTGTGCCATCCGGTTGCTTTATTCTGAATATTGCTATTATCTTTGCAAAGTTACAAAAAAACGAGTGCAGAACAAAAGAAATCAATATATTTTTAGAGAAGAATGTCACAGGTCAGCAAATAAGCACTGAAAGTGCGACGGAACACAGGCAGGTGGTGAAGCGAAGCGACGCTCGGCGACAATCTTTCTATCTATTGGGGCGTATTCGACACCATTACATAAAAAAACAACTTCACCTGTGGAGGTGAAGTTATTTTTCCTGAATTATCCTTCTTCCTAATCTTTTAACCTAATACCTAATGCAGTGTCTTTTTATAAAGTAATTAGCTTTTGTATTTTTTCACTGCAAAGATATTCAAAATCGTAAGTTTATGCAAACAATTTGGTTATAAAATGAAAGAATTATGCGAATAATTGATTTAAATCAAGAGCATATACTCAAAACGTAGGTACGACCTGGCCCGTGTGATAGAAGGCAGAAAGCGTCAGATCGAATACCAACGTGCTATAGGCAGGGATGTTGTCGGTCGCCTCTGTGCCGTAAGCCAGGCTATAGGGGATGTAAACCATCCAGCGGTCACCCTCGTGCATCTGCATCAGCGCCGTGGTGAATCCATCGATGTTCGAGGAAGTCTGGTAAGTGGTCTGGCCGTTCTGGGTGACAGCCTTAACAGTTTGGCCAACTCCCATCTTCGATGGTGTCATCGTCTTCGGGTTGTACTCGTTGAGCCAAGTCTGGTCGAAGACGCGTCCGGCAGGATAAGATGTCGACGGAAGCAGGCGTCCCTGATAGTGTACGAGGACGGTGTCGCTGTAAATAGGAGTCTCCGTGCCACTTCCCTCGCTGACAACGTGAGCGATGATGTAGTCATCGGCATCGAGGTGCAGGGTGTCTTGCAACGACCACTTGGGGATTACCTTCCACGACTTGTCGCCAGCCGCAATGCGCTTGTTGGCTTCTGCATAGAGCTTATTGAAGTAAGTCTCGTTGGTCTCCTGCCAGTTGGGGTATTCCTCCTGTGTGTCGTCTTCCTCAGAACAGGCGACGAAGAGCAGCGAAGCAAATGGGAGAAGGAGTGTGAGCACTCCCATGACCACCTTATTAAAATAATTACTCATGTTCAATGCTTGATAGAGGTTATTCGGGAAAAAGCCCCGCGAGAGTTTGCGCTTGGCGCTCACCCTCGGAGGTGTTCCAATTATTAAACAAGTTTCTTCAGCAGAGAGGTGATGCTAACGCGATCCTCGATGATGGAGCGCAGGTCAGCAATAGGAACGCGGCGCTGCTCCATGGTGTCGCGGAAACGAAGCGTCACGCAGTTGTCCTCGAGTGTGTCATGGTCGACGGTGACACAGAACGGAGTTCCGATAGCATCGTGACGACGATAGCGCTTGCCGATGGAGTCTTTCTCCTCGTAGTGCGTGTTGAAGTGGAAGCGCAGGTCGTTCACAATCTCGCGAGCCTTCTCGGGCAGACCATCCTTCTTCACCAGCGGGAATACAGCGCACTTCACTGGAGCCAGTGCCTCGGGCAAACGAAGCACAACGCGTGTCTCGCCATTCTCGAGCTGCTCCTCCTGGAAGGAGTGACACATGATGGAAAGGAACATACGGTCGACGCCGATAGAAGTCTCGATGACGTAAGGTACATAGCTCTCGTTGGTCTCGGGATCGAAGTACTTGATCTGCTTGCCGGAGTATTTCTCGTGCTGCGACAGGTCGAAGTTCGTGCGCGAGTGGATGCCCTCCACCTCCTTGAAGCCGAACGGCATGCGGAACTCGATGTCGGTGGCGGCGTTGGCATAGTGGGCGAGCTTGTCGTGGTCGTGGAAACGATAGTTCTCTGCGCCAAAGCCCAGAGCCTGATGCCACTTCATGCGCGTCTCCTTCCACTTCGGGAACCAGTCCAGCTCGGTGCCGGGCTTCACGACGAACTGCATC
>JAFYYO010000268.1 GCA_017557475.1 Bacteroidaceae bacterium | reverse complement strand
GAGAGAGTGTATCGCCTTCCTTGACAATGATGACGCGACCCTCGAAGTTGAAGCCGTCGAAGAAGTTGGGAAGCATCTTCAATGCCTGAGCGCTGCAGACAAGCTTCATCTCGGGATAAATCTCGAGTGTTTCTGCAATGAGCGAAGCGTGGTCTGGTTCCATGTGGTGAGACACGAGATAGTCGGGCTTCCTGCCTGCAAGAGCAGTCGTCAAATTAGCCTTCCATTCATCAGCCTTTCTGCGGTCGGCAGTATCCATAATGGCTATCTTCTCGTCCTCGATGAGGTAGGAGTTGTAGCTCATGCCTTCGGGCACAACATATTGGCTCTCGAAGAGGTCAATGTCGAGGTCGTCAACACCGATATACTTAATGCAATCCATAATTCATAATTGTTAATTCATAATTAAGCTTTATTCAAGGTATGTATAGCCGTAAAGTCCGGCGCGGTAGTTGCTGATGAATTCCTTGCCTTCGCTTGGGGTAATCTTGCCGTCCTTGATGGCTTTGCTTACCCATATCTCAAGGCGACGGACAAGCTTCTTAGGGTCGTACTGAACATATTCAAGCACGTCGGCAACGGTCTCACCATCAATGAATTGCTCGATGGTGTAGGTGTCTTTGTCCACGCTGATGTGAACTGCATTGGTGTCGCCAAAGAGGTTGTGCATGTTGCCTAATATTTCCTGATAAGCTCCGACAAGGAAGACGCCTATATAATAATGTTCTCCTTGACGAACAGGATGCAGAGGAATATAGTTTGTCTGCTGACCTCCATTGACGTAAGCTGTTATCTTGCCGTCGCTGTCGCAAGTGATGTCCTGCAAGGTCGCGCTTCTTGTGGGCTGCTCTTCCAGTCGGGCAATCGGCATGATGGGGAAGAGTTGGTCGATGCCCCAAGAGTCGGGCATGCTTTGGAACAGTGAGAAGTTGCAGAAGTACTTGTCCGCCATCTGTTTGTCGAGGTTGCGGAGCTCATCGGGAACATGCTTCTGATGGTGTGCAAGCTCTGCCACTTCGTGACTGATGGCCCAATACAGCGACTCAATCTGTGCTCGCGTCTTGAGGTCGATGATGCCGTGACGGAAGAGGTCGAGAGCCTCCTCGCGAATGTCCTCAGCATCGTGCCAGTCCTCGAGAAGGGAGCGTGATGAGAGTTTGTCCCAAATCTCCGTCAAGTCGTGCACGAGCTTGTGGTCGTCAGGACCTGGCTCGAAGTCCTCAGGCATTTGTGGAGCCGAAACGCTCTCTAAGACATCGATGACGAGGACACTATGGTGCGCAGTCAACGAACGACCACCTTCTGTGATGAGGTTGGGGTGGGGGATGTTGTTCTTGTTGGCTGCCTCGACGAATGTGTAGATGCAGTCGTTGACGTACTCCTGAATGCTGTAGTTGACGCTACTCTCGCTATTGCTGCTTCTGGTTCCATCATAGTCGACACCCAGGCCGCCACCACAATCGACGAACTTAATGTCGAAGCCCATCGCATGAAGCTGAACGTAATACTGTGCGGCTTCACGAAGGGCAGTGCTGATGCGGCGAATCTTGTTGATTTGGCTGCCGATGTGGAAGTGGATGAGGCGCAGGCAATCGCGAAGTCCGAGTTCGTCGAGCATCTGCAGAGCCATCAGTAACTCAGATGAGTTAAGTCCGAACTTAGAGGCATCACCGCCACTTTCGCTCCACTTGCCGCTGCCGTTGCTTGCCAGCTTGATGCGGATGCCGAGGTTGGGATGCACACCAAGCTTCTTCGCGGTCTCTGCAATGACAGCCAACTCTGGCAGTTTCTCAATGACGAGGAAGACGCGCTTGCCCATCTTCTGTGCCAG